>WBXH01000028.1 GCA_008933015.1 Verrucomicrobiota bacterium
ACTTTTTTGCCGTTCGAGCCTGCTCCGTTGAACTCCTGTTGAATTTTTGTCAGTGACTGGAGCACTTTGGCCAGTGCGGCTGGCTGGTTAACCGCCCAGTCTTTCTGAGGCGCCAGGCGTAGTCGTGCCCCATTGGCACCACCACGCTTGTCACTTCCACGGAACGTGGAAGCCGAAGCCCAAGCTGTTGTGACGAGCTGTGAAACATTCAGCCCAGAACCAAGGATGCGGCTCTTGAGATCATCGATCTCGGGTTCCCCGATCAGCGGGTGATCGACAGCCGGGATGGGGTCTTGCCAGATCAGCACTTCGGCCGGAACGTCAGCTCCCAGATAGCGGGCACGGGGGCCCATGTCGCGGTGCGTGAGCTTGAACCAAGCGCGGGCAAATGCATCGGCGAACTGATCGGGATTCTCGAGGAATCGGCGGGAAATCTTCTCGTACGCAGGATCGAACCGGAGCGAGAGATCGGTGGTAAGCATGGTGGGAAGGTGCTTCTTTGACGAATCAAAGGCGTCAGGGATGGATGGCTCGGCTTTTTTGGCAATCCATTGGTGGGCCCCGGCGGGGCTCTTCGTTAGCTCCCAGTCGTACTTGAAGAGATTCTCGAAGTAGTAATTACTCCACTGCGTTGGAGCCTGCGTCCAAGTGACCTCCAGACCACTGGAGATCGCATCCGGCCCTTTGCCGCTGCGGAAATCGCTGATCCATCCAAATCCTTGCTCCTCAACCTCCGCCGCTTCTGGTGCTGGTCCGACATGACTGGCAGGGCCGGCCCCATGGGTCTTACCGAAGGTATGACCGCCTGCAATCAGGGCAACGGTCTCCTCATCATTCATGGCCATGCGGGCGAAGGTCTCCCGGATATCACGCGCCGCAGCCATCGGGTCGGGGTTGCCATTAGGGCCTTCCGGGTTGACATAAATCAGCCCCATCTGGACGGCAGCAAGAGGATTCTCAAGCTCGCGGTCACCGCTATAGCGCTCATCGGCGAGCCACTCTTTCTCAGCTCCCCAGTAGATCTCTTCCGGCTCCCAAATATCTTGGCGACCACCGGCAAAACCGAATGTTCTGAAGCCCATTGATTCCAGAGCGATGTTCCCAGTGAGAATCATGAGATCCGCCCAGGAGATTTTTTTTCCGTACTTCTGCTTGATCGGCCAGAGGAGGCGGCGTGCTTTGTCGAGGTTCACATTGTCAGGCCAGCTGTTGAGCGGAGCAAAACGCTGGCTGCCGTTCCCGCCCCCACCACGCCCGTCACCTGTGCGGTAAGTGCCGGCACTATGCCAGGCCATGCGGATGAAAAGGGGACCGTAATGTCCAAAATCCGCAGGCCACCACTCCTGAGAATCCGTCATCAGGGCATGGAGATCTTTTTTAACAGCTCCAAGATCCAGACTTTTGAATTCCTTGGCATAATCAAAGCCCTCCTCCATCGGATTAAAAAGCGGGGAGTTTTGATTAAGGAGCTTCAGGTTGAGCTGGTTGGGCCACCACGCTGAGTTCATAGAGGCTCCTGAAATGGATTGCTTGGCCGTATTACCCGAAAAGGGGCACATGGATTCTGTGGGCATTGTGATTTTCCTGTTTTGGGGAGAGATAGTTGGTTGGAGTTAAATTGTAGTGAAGAGGGCCTATTGTTGCAAACATTCGACTCGATCAATGACCATGATTTCACGCCTAGATGATCTGCTAGCCTCCAAGAGCCCTGTGCTGACTCTTGCACCGATGCAGGATGTGACCGATCTTCCCTTCTGGAGACTGATGACCCGCTACGGCGGAGCGGATCTCTATTTTACCGAATATTTCCGAGTCACTCCCACATCCCGCCTCGACAAGCAGATCTTGGCCTCGATCACGCAGAACCCAACAGGACAACCGGTCATCGCACAGATGATTGGCAACGATATCCCATCGCTCGTCCGGACAGCGAAGGAGTTGGGCAACCATCCCGTTGCCGCCATCGATCTAAATCTTGGTTGTCCAGCGCCAGTGGTCTACCGGAAATGTGCTGGAGGCGGACTGCTGCGCGATCTGCCTCGCATCGATCGGATCCTAGGAGCCCTGCGTGAAGCGATTTCGGAAAAGTTCACGGTGAAGACGCGTCTTGGATTCGAGACGGAGAGGACGATCGAAGGGTTGCTGCCTCTTTTCGCAAAGCACGCGATCGATCTCGTTACGGTCCATGGACGCACGGTGCTCCAGATGTACCAGGGGGGAATTCGGCACGATCTGATTGGGATAGCAGTCGCATTCCTTCCCTGCCCCGTCCTTGCAAATGGCAATATCTCCACACCGGCGGTTGCTGAAACAATCCTTAACAATACAGGAGCGCACGGTCTCATGATTGGGAGGGGTGCGGTACGCAATCCTTGGATCTTTTCCCAGATCCGCGAGCATTTCACAGGCACGCCGATCTCCCTTCCAACCGGGCGCCAAGTACTGGACTACATCTATGATCTCTACGAGGCGGTCTGCGACCCTTCGGTTCCGGAAGCCAAAGGAGTTCAGAAGATGAAGAAATACGCCAACTTTATCGGGGCAGGAATCAATTGGGAGTTCCTGCACGCGGTTCGACGAGTCCAGAGCAAGGAAGCCTTCTTCACCCTCTGCAGGGAGCATCTTGAGCATGACGAAGCACTGACGCTGGCACCATTATCTCAAGACTTTTCCGCGAAAGACCAATGTAGCAGTTAGAGTTTGAAATCAAAAGATGCTAACCGGCTTATCTTGGGCGACCATTGAATCCTTACGCAAACTTCACTGACCTAACTGCCTAAAAGCCCTCATCCTACAGCCTTCAGTCTTTCTCCAATGTTCGAAATCAAACCCCGCGATAAGATGGTCGAACGCGCCCTTCTAATCGGCGCCCACACGGTTGCAGAGTCACGTGAGGATGCAGAGGATCTCCTGAACGAATTGGGTGAGCTTGTGCGCACGCTTGGCGTCCCGATCGCGGAGAAGCAACTGGTGCAGATCAGGGAACCGCAGGCCCGTCTTTTTCTCGGATCAGGCAAGGCTGAGGAAATTTGCGAGCACGCCAGGAAGCTGGGATGCGATGTGATCATCTTTGACAACGAGTTGACGCCGGCGCAGCAGCGCAACTGGGAAACCATGGCGAGGATGACCGTTATCGACCGCCAGGAGATTATTCTCGATATCTTCGGGACACGCGCCCAAACCCGAGAGGCCAAGATTCAGGTCGATCTGGCACGCATGTCCTACTCTCTTCCACGTCTCACCAGAGCCTGGAGCCACCTCGGCAAGCAGGGTGGAGGCATCGGCTCGAAGGGTGAGGGCGAGAGTCAACTCGAGCAGGACAAAAGGAAAATTCGCGGGCAGATGGACCGCCTTAAGCGCGATCTTGTCGAAGTACGTCGCAACAGGGCAAACCAACGCAAGGACCGCAAGCGGGCACCGGTCCCGAATGTCGCCATCGTAGGATACACGAACGCCGGTAAATCATCCCTGCTGCGCCGGCTCACCGGAGCCGATGTCCTAGTCGAAGACGCCCTCTTTGCAACACTCGACACGACGACCCGCAAGATCGATCTCCCCAACAAGCAGCCCCTCCTCCTTACCGATACGGTCGGATTCATCCGGAAGCTTCCCCACCAACTCGTGGAATCCTTCAACGCAACGCTTGAGGAGGCGGTCATGGCCGACTTCCTTGTGCACCTCCTCGACGCTTCCCACCCGCGTGTTCTCGAATTCTACGGCACCACGATGAAGGTGTTGAACGAACTCGGTGCCGATCATAAAAAGACCCTGACCGTCTTCAACAAGATCGACCGCGTCGAGGACCCCATCACGCGTGCGATGCTTCGCAACGCCTACCCAGAGGCCCTCTTCATTTCAGTTCACTCCGGAGAGGGGCTGGATGTGTTGGTCGAGCACTTGGGCAATCTTGTCGGCTCCGAGAACAGGGAAGTCGAGTTGCTCATCCCTCACAATCGCCCTGATCTTCTGGCAAAGATTCACCGTGAAGGAGTCGTCCATGAAACCCTTTACGAGGAGGAAGCCAGTCGAATCAGAGCCACCCTGCCCGAACGGCTCAGGGAATCGGTAGCTTTATTTCTCAGCAGGTGACGAACCAAAAAGGTGGTTGGCTGCTAGCCTCGACACGAAATCGTCACCTGCCGGTGTTGTTTCGTGCTTCCCCACAGCCATGCCTCTCATGCTAGCGTGACTCTTTCCATGAGCGACGACTTCAAAGCACCTGCAGATCTTTCCTCCCTCGGAATCGATCTTTCCGACATGTTCCGTCCCGCGTGGACAACCGAGACCTCCGATACCTCGGCCCGTCTCGCAGCACAATTCGACGAAGGAGATCGCCCTCATCGCTATGAAGGTCGGGGTGGTGACCGCGGAAGAGAACGAGGACCGGGACGCGACGCTCGCTCTCCAAGACCCGAAAGGGGGCCTCGTCCCAATCGTCCCAATCGCCCAGAAGGGCCGGGACAAGGTGGACAAGGTCGTGGACCCGGGCAAGAAAACAGGGGCCGTGGCACGCGTGGCGAGAGTAACAGGGAGAGGAATGATCGTCGTGCGCCACGTGACGAGCGCGACCGCAGACCCGAGCCGGCTCCCAAGCCTTGTCTGGAGGGATGGAAGCTCCAACTGATTCCCGAGGTCGCTGCCATCGAGGGCATTGCAAAGCAGATCCGTTCACGTGCCAAGGCCTACCCCCTCTTTGAACTCGCACGCCTGATCGTTCAACTCTCCGACCGCTACAGCATCAGGCTGCAAGCCGAGTCCGGAGGATCCCAAGAGCTCTTCCGTGTCAAGTTGGACGGTTCCCTGTGGCCCACCCGTAAAGAGGCGATCAGTCACCTCCTCTCGAAGCACCTCGGCGCTTTTTACAAACAATCCTCCGTCACGACAGATGCTCCCAAGGGTGCCTTTGCCGTGGTTGCTCAATGCGGGATGAGCGGCGTGGTGCTAGGGCCACCTAATCATCACGAGTACACTTCCCGATTGATTGCCCTGCATGCATCACGTTTTAAAAACCTCCCGTTTGAAGTCTACAAGTCACGGATCCGCATGATGCGTGACGAGATGCTCATCGATCAGTGGAAGACCGAGCAATCGACCAAAACCATCTACATCCCTGTCACCAGGGGAGAACCTCCAACAGAAGCTAGCGACATCTCGCCGCCAACCGATCCAGTAGCTGAAGATGCAGAGACGATCGAATCAGACAAACCGGAAGTCGCAGTCACCGAGGAGAGGGAGCCCCAGGTTGCAGAGGCTCCAGTTGGCCTCGAAGTGGAGAGCGCAGCTCAGGTCGCGACCCAGGAACCCTCGGAAACTACGTCCGGAGGCGAACCAACTGAGCCTACGAAAGCAATACACGCTGACATTGCTGGAGAAAGCCAATCAGAGGGAGGCTTCTCCTTTGCAGAGGCGGCGTCTCATTTCCAGCAACACCATGCGGATGAGGAAGTCGTTCCAGCAGGAGAGGACATCTCCTTAAAGGGAGGGATTGCCCTTCATGGGTCAACCCCGCTCCTGCGCGAGCTCCTTCTGAAGAACCTTCAGGAAATGGACCGCTTCCCACTCACGCTTGCGCAGATTCTCGGGAAGGAGCTGACCGGTCGGGGTCTGCAGCTCTTTAAGTCCCACAAAAAGATCATCAACGTCTCGGTAGCGCGCCCACGCTACCTTGACAGAGAATCAACCCCGATCGGCGAAAGCTTCAAAGCTATCCTCGAATATTTGGAGGCCCATCCGAAACAGCACCGTGATAAGCAATGGTCGGCACTTCTGGCCTTGCGCACTGAAAAGGCGGACCAACCTGACATGCTCGCAGAAACAGTTATCAGCATCCCTGCTGAGCAACCGCTGGCATCCGCATCGACAGATGCTACCGAACCGACAGAATCGACTGTACCAACGAAGCCTGAAACACCGAGGGCTGTTCTGGATGAGGCGACATTAAAGCGCCGCGAGCAGGCGCTTGGTGCCGATCTGCTCTGGCTACTCCACCAGGGTCATGTGATTGACTTCGCCATGGGCAATCTTCAGGCCGCCACACGCCCCGCCCCAAAGACTCCAAACACTACGGAGAGCCAAGCGTCCAAGGAGACTCAGATCATGGATGAGACCCTTACCGGGGATACCGATTCAGCCCAGCAAGGTGGATCCGCTACCATGTCTTCTGAAAAACCGCAGGATGAACTTCACGAGCCTCTTGTTCATCACGAATCTTTGGAGATCCCTGAGGGCGCTGTGATCGCTCCCCCACCCTCCTCCGAGCCTGGAGACCCTGGCGAGGCTCTCCCACACTGATCGTGGCATCTCTCTACGAGTCGCCCAAGCTTCTCGGTGAGTATCTCCTCCTCCATTATGGGGGAGAGAGGGAGCTATGCCATCCGGCGCTACCCGTTCCCGCCTCGGTCACGAGTGTCCCCTTTCCGGTGCGTTGCGTGCAGGAGTTACTCGACCCTGCACTTCTTCCATCCCCTCCCTCGGAGATCACGGCCTTGGAAGTTGGTTGCGCTGTGGGGGCTTCTGCTTTTGAGCTCGCACGTCACTGTCACCGGGTCGAGGCAAGCGATTATTCAGCGTCCTTTATTGCAGCCGCCCAGAGACTCCGGTCCAAGGGACACCATTCCGCCACAAGGTTGCTGGAAGGAACCATCACCGCCCAATTCGAGGCCATCGTTCCTCCCGAGATCGACCGGACCAGAGTCTCTTTTTCGGTGCAGGATGCCACGAGTCTACCCGCTGGGATGGGACCTTTCGATGTCCTCTTGGCTGCCAACCTGATTTGCCGACTTCCTGATACCGAAGCCTTCCTATCAAAGCTTGCCGTGTTGGTAAAACCGGGAGGGCAGCTTCTGCTGACAACACCGTTCACATGGCTGGAGGAGTACACACCTCGGGAGCGATGGATCGGTGGGATCAATGCTGATCGACGCAGTGAGGAAGAACTCATCCGACGACTCTCAGGTGAGTTCCGGTTGCATCGCTGCCGCGATCTGCCATTCCTGATACGGGAGCATGAACGCAAATACCAACTCGGCATCGCCCTCGGCACCTGCTGGATCAGGCGATGATCAGCTGACGGATCCGGTTGACTGGGAGGCCCGCTATCGCGCGGGGGATACTCCGTGGAATGAGGGAGTCGCTCCTGCTCTGACCGCTTTTCTTTCAGGGTGCCCGATGCAGGGAGAGATTCTCGTGCCGGGGTGCGGAACAGGTCACGACGTACGTGCTATCGCTGGGCACGGAGGGAGGGTCCTTGGACTCGATCTTTCAGAAACTGCCCTCCGCACCGCCCGAAGTGTGCCGCGCATTGGGGAAGAAAGCTACGCACTGGGAAATCTCTTTGGTCTTCCAGCATCATGGACCGGCCGCTTCGACTGGGTTGTCGAGCACACCTGCTTCTGCGCCATCCCCCCCACGGCCCGGAGTCATTATGTCAGGGCCATTGCTAATGTTCTCAAGCCCGGGGGCCACTACTTCGCCATCTTTTACACGAATCCCGCCGCTCCCCAAGGTCCCCCGCACGGAGTCACCGGCGAGGAGATCTCCCTCCTCTTCGATCACGAACTCGCGCTGGTTAAAGAGTGGATGCCTGCGGAGCATTTTGAAGGACGCAAGGGTCGGGAGCTCTGCCAACTCAGGTGTAAGGGCTAATACCCATCCTTTTCCCCTCTCCCCTTATGAGCGACTGCTGTCAACAAGATCATCAGAGAGCATCCCCGGCCGTAAGGCCGCCTGCGTCAGAGGGATCCCTCTACACCTGCCCGATGCATCCCGAGATTCTGCAGGACAAGCCGGGCGACTGTCCAATGTGTGGGATGGCCTTGGAGCCGCTGATCCCTAGTGACGATGACTCCGAGTCGACGACTCTGGCCCGAAGATTCTGGCTTTCGGTCGCTTTGGGAAGTCCCGTTGTGATGCTGGCGATGGCCCCGATGCTCGGGGTCACTCTCCTTGAGGGGCCGTGGACCGGGTGGGTGGAATTTCTGCTTTCCATCCCCGTTGTGTGCTGGTGCGGGGCCTCGGTCTGGATGAAAGGCTTTCGCTCTTTTGCATCGCGAAACCTAAACATGTTTTCGCTCATCACTCTCGGAACGGGAGTCGCCTTCCTCTACAGCGTCACGATGCTGGTGTTCGGTCGGGTGTTCGTTCCCGGCGCAAACTCCGGTGATTATTATTTTGAAGCCGCCACGGCGATCATGGTTCTTGTGCTCATGGGGCAATGGCTCGAATCCAAAGGACGAGCCAAGGCAGGTGCGGCACTTCGCGAACTGCTTGATCTCACGCCGGCGAAGGCCCTGCTTGTGGGCAAGGAAGGGGAGGCCGACCGCGAGGTTCCCATTGCCGAAATTCAGAACGGAGATCGGCTTAGGATTCTCCCGGGAGGGAAGATTCCCACGGACGGAGTGGTTCTCGAGGGAGAAAGCGCCATCCATGAGTCGATGCTCACCGGAGAGCCCCTGCCGGTCGAGAAGTCGACAGGCTCGATCGTTTCGGCCGGGACCATCAACTCTTCGGGAAGCCTTGTGATCCGCGTCACGAGAACCGGAGCAGGGATGGCCCTTTCCCAGATCATCAGCCTCGTGGCTCAGGCCCAGCGAAGCCACGCCCCCATCCAACAACTTGCCGATCACGTCGCCTCCATCTTTGTGCCGATCGTAATCGGCATCAGTGTGGTGACCTTTACCTTTTGGATGATTGCGGGACCGGAACCACTCCTCCTCCACGCACTCACGGCGGCAGTCGCCGTGATCATGATCGCTTGCCCCTGCGCACTAGGACTTGCCACGCCCATGGCCTTGATTGTCGGCATTGGAAAAGCGGCTGGGAACGGCATTCTGGTCCGCTCCGCCAGGGCACTCCAGAATCTTGCAACCACGGATCTTATCGCCCTCGACAAGACAGGCACCCTCACCGAAGGCACACCCAAGGTCATCTCCATCCACCCGGTCGCTCCATATTCCGAAGAGCAGCTTCTGAGCCTCGCCGCTGGAGCAGAACAAGGCAGCGAGCATCCGCTGGCCAGATCCTTGATGCTCCATGCACAGGAGAGGGAGGTTCAGATTCCCAAGGCAACCTCCTTTAAGGCCTTCCCGGGAGGAGGGATTGCCGCAGAGGTGGATGGCGTCCGCGTGTTGATCGGGACAACCCTATTTCTCTCCGGTCACGGCGTGCCAACCGGCCCACTGGACTCGATTCAGCTCCAACAAGGGGAGGGACTTGTAGCGATAGCGGCAGAGGGAGTTGTTGCAGGGGCCTTTCTTTTCCGGGACACCATCCGACCAACGGCTAAAAAACTGATCTCAGAACTCAAACGACTGGGGGTGCGCGTGGCGATGCTCACAGGGGATCGCATCAGCACGGCGATGGCGGTTGCCGGAGAGTTGGGTATCGACGAATTCCATGCCGAGCTTTCCCCGGCGGGCAAGGCTGATCAGTTCAAGAAATGGAAGGTCGAGGGATACCGCACCACCATGGCTGGTGACGGGATTAACGATGCACCGGCTCTAGCGGTCGCCGACACCGCGATTGCTATGGGGGCGGGGTCAGACATCGCGAAGGAAACCGCAGGGATTATCCTGCTCAATCCCTCGCTGGAGGGAATCATCTCCTCGATCCAACTTAGCAGGGCTATTTTGAAAGTCATCAGGCAGAATCTCTTTTTCGCCTTTGCTTACAACATCCTCGGCATCCCAATTGCGGCCGGTGTTCTCTATCCCTTCTTTGGCATCCTACTAAGCCCCATGATCGCCGCCGCTGCCATGAGCCTCAGCTCCGTCTCGGTGATCGCAAATTCCCTGAGGCTAAGGAAAATCGTATTTTAAAGAGAAAGGCTTCGTAGCAACTGATACGAATAAATCCCCGTCGCATGCGCATCAGCCCACTTGAGGCTCAGCCCATATCCCCCGATAAAGTCGTATGCTTTAAGTTCAAAGCTCCCCGACTTATAGTTCCTCGCCGGGGCATCACCGCGACCCATCACGTCAGGTTCGCCGCAACAGACGGCACAAGGGCAGGCTCGACGCAGCGTTTCCAAGGCTAGGAACTGCTCCATACCATCAGACCAGGAGAGGGCGAGTTCGTTGCCAAAAGGGGCAACAGCCTTGAGTGAAAGTGGCTGAAGCTGAGACTCCCTCTGAGGCACTGAGGCACTGAGCTTTGAAGGGTCTATCATGGCTTTTTTTCGTCTCAGCGATCTTCGCGTCTTCGCGCGAGAATTTCTTTTAGGACTTCAACAGCGTCATCACAGCCTTCTGCGCATGGAGACGGTTCTCGGCCTGCTGGAAGATGGCATCGGCATGGTGTTCGAAGACCTGGGCAGTGATCTCCTTCCCACGATACGCAGGGAGGCAGTGGAGGACATGAGCGCCCGGCGCGGCGGCAGCCACGACACGGTCATTGATCTGGTAGGGAGCGAACTGGGCGGCACGATGCTCGGCCTCCTCTTCCTTGCCCATGCTGACCCAGACGTCAGTGTAGAGAATGTCAGCGCCATGAGCAGCCTCCTCGGGATCCTCCGTTATGGTCACCGATCCTCCGACTGCCTTGGCACGAGCGAGCAACTCGGCAGGAGGCGTGTAAAGAGCGGGGCAGGCTAACCGTAGGTCGAAGCCCAGACGGGCCGCCGCCCAGATCCAAGATCGCCCCATGTTGCAGTCGGCATCGCCGATAAAGGCGATCTTGAGTCCCTCCAGGGACCCCCTTAGCTCCTCGATCGTCTGGAGGTCGGCCAGAATCTGGCAGGGGTGCTCCTCGTCGGTCAGGGCATTGATGGTCGGGATGCCGGAGAGTGCAGCGAAGGTCTCAATGTCGGACTGCTTGAAGGTCCGGATCACGGCACCATGAATCATGCGTCCAAGCACGCGAGCGGTATCCTCGATCGGCTCACCGCGACCCAACTGGATCTCGCTCGAGGAAAGGAAAAGTGCCTCGCCACCAAGCTCGCGGATTCCCACTTCAAAACTAACACGGGTACGGGTGGACGACTTCGAGAAGAGGAGTCCCCAGCACTCGCCATCCAGAGGATTGGGATCGTGCTGCCCACGCATCGACTTGAGCTTTTTGGCAAGGTTGAGGATCTCGCGGATTTCAACGACGGAAAGTGCCTCAATGGAGAGAAGATGCTTCATGGAGAAAGAGGGCAGGTGTGATCTATGGATCAATCAACGAAAAATGCCAAGTGGGATCACTGAAGGGCTTCTCGCAGAGACGCAAAGTTTTTCGGAGTTGAAATACCAAATCTCAAGAAGTGACCAGTTATCTCTCATTTCATTGCTCTTCGTGATGCGTATCAAGACTTCCTCCCTACTCGGAGTATTTTATCTCTGCACTTGTGCGTCTCTGCGTGAAATAATTTCCGGGTCAAACCTCGCTTTTAGACCATCGCCGTAACATCACAAATCCGGCAAGTGATGCCACGATCGTGAGTGTGAGACAGATATGGGCAAAGAGATCTCCATGCCTCGTGTAGAAGGTCGTTTCGGGATGCACAGGCACACGAATCTCGGCCTGCAAAACTCCTTCGATGAAGGTGTTGTCATGCTCCCCGTGCAGTGTCTGCACGATTCTTCCAAGGTGATCGATCACGCAGGTAACGCCTGTATCGGCAACCCTGACCATAGGGAGTCCTGTCTCGACGGTACGGAGTTGGGCATTTGCGAGGTGCTGAAGGGTCGCTACGGAATGCTCGAACCACCCGTCATTGGTGAGCGTCACGAGCAGCTGGGCACCGAGCTTCGCGGAGCGACGCGTAAGATCGCCGAGGGTATCCTCGAAGCAGATTACGGGTCCCAACTTGATCGGTTTCCTTGCAAGCTCCAGCAGAGACGGGCCCTTACCGGGATCAAAGTCGAAGGGGACCTTATTCCCCACAATCCAGCTGAAGAGAGGAAAACTATGCCGGAAGGGAACATACTCCCCGAATGGTACCAGATGGACCTTATTGTAGATCTGGGCGCTCTCCGCGTGCCCGGTGAGGAGAATGGCGGAGTTATAATCGGCGCGCGGATCCTGCGTGTAGTGGACGCTTCCGATTAGAAAATCCGCACTGGTTCCGGCGGTCAGTTCCTTGACCTGACTGTAGATGATCTCGTCCAGAAGAAGTGGGCGGGGCGGGGCGGCCTCCGGCCAGATCACCAAATCAGGATGAGACTGAAGGGCCAAGCGACTCTGGCGGAGATAGCCCTCCATGATGCGCGTCTCACACTTGGGATCCCAATAATCATAAACCGGCACATTGCCCTGAATGCAGGCGACACGGAGGGAAGTCGTTTCTTCCTGATGCACGCTTATTTTTTTCATTCCGTAGACGAAGGCCAGAACCACAAGGAAGACCATTGTGAAAAAGTCGATGTGCGGCCGCATTATCCCCATACGGATTTCGCGTTGTAGTCGCTCCCCCGTGATGGCGCACATCGCGGCTCCGAGAACGCAGAGAAAGGTGAGGCCCGACGTGCCGGTCACGCTGGCCAACTGAATCAAGGGGATATTTTGCCGCAACGCTATACCGAGGGAGTTCCACCCGAAGCCGGAGAAGAGCGTTCCCCGGAGCCACTCCACGGCCACCCAAGCAGCCGCCGCCAAGAGTGCGACGAGGATATTGCGTCCATTGCAGAGCCAGGCCTGGGAGGGATCCCGTTTTTCTCCACCTTCACCCAAGGATCGCAGGATGACTCCAGCGAAGAGGCCCCAGAGTCCATGGTAGAGGCCCACGACCAGCGAGAGGAGCACCCAGCCCAGCACGGTCACCGTGATGATCCAGTGGAGGGAAATCAGGAAGGAGACCGTTCCGCAGAACCATCCGAGCAGAAAGGAGTGTCGTGCACGCTCTCTCGAAGAGAGGGGCAGGGGAAGCATCCAGAGAGCCCAGCAAAGCGGTGCCAGCGCCACCCAGGGGAGCCAAGAGAGGCCGTGCGAATCAAAGGGAGGAAAACATCCTCCGAGAAGAAGACCGGAGAGCAGAGCAAGAGCCCAGGGGATTATCGCAACGACTCTTTCTTTTGCTGATCTGGAATTGTCTGGGATTGCCTCGACGTTCATTTCAATGCCCCTGGTAAGGACTCCCTTGATCCCTCATCCTGAGGAGGAATCGTGGTGTCGATGGTAACGCTGCAGCGAGCTCCCACGGGAAGAGTGCGCTGGGGACTCGAGGCATCCCCAGAGACTTTGAGCAACCGAACGATCACCATCGCATCAGCCCCCCCCGGAGACACCGAAACCACCACCCCTTGGAGTGGGTGAGTGTCCGTTCCCACAGTTACGAGGGCATGATGACTGGGCAGGACCTTTCTTGCTTCATCTGAGGGCAATTTGACTGAAATCCTAATTTCCGGCCACTGATTCTCCAGGACCAGGCCCTGAGCGCTCGAGAAAACCTTCTGCTTGTAGTTGTGCGCGGTCAGCCAAGTGCCGACCACACAAAACAGCAAGAGACCGGAGACGAGCATCCATCCCGCTGCCAGCCCCCTTTTTGTACTCTCGATCTCCCCCATCACTGTACGGGAGGATTTGCTTGGGAAGCACCCTGAAGGTCGGATGCTTTCGGAGGTAGCATGATGTTGACCGGCGAAAAGGGTTCTTTTTTCTTCTTCTGCGCCGGCGCGTTTTCCTGGCCCATGATGGGGAAGGCGTTCACGAGATGAGCCTCTTCAGCCATCGTCAATCCGGAGGGAATCGCGAAAATTCCGTCGCGTACCGGCGCATCAACGACAAGATCCGTGACCTGCCTTCCATTGACCATCACGGCAAGCACACTGCCGCGACCTTTCTTTTCTATCGAATAGAGCGAGAGCAGGTTGGCTCCATGGGCATCCAGCCGCAGATAGGCTCCACCGCTTCCGTCCTGTGTCTTGAAGGGATAGACCGATTTGATGTCATGCTCATTCAGTAGGGGCATGATCGAAAGCGTCGTCTTCCTCCCATTGAGCAGGATGACCGGAGTGGCGAATTTCTCGCCATCCTCGGGACTGGCTTCCCCGTGAACCCTGATGGTGAAAACTTCTTTTTTCTTATTGGAGCCGGCACTCCGGGCAAAAGGGGCGATGCTTACCAAGAGCATGAGTATCCCGAGGAACGTCCAATATCTTTTCATCCCGCCCATTGTAGGATGCTGGGATAACATTTGCAACCGGAGCCCCCATCGGGTTACGCCTCATGGGATGCTTTCGAATCCATACACCCGTTTTGTTGCCCTAGCTCTTTTTTTGGCAGGTAGTTGCGGGCCACTCTACACTTCGCTGGAGGCTCAGAGCACGAACACCATCAGCAAGTCCGATGTTTCAGACATCTCCCTCACGGGCCCGCAGTCCGACAGCCCCTTCTTTATCGAAAGACAGGAGGCCAAAGCGGCCCTTGTGAAAGCTGGTCAGGAAGGCCGTGGCATGTATGTCCCAAAACCTCCACGCCCCCCGATCGGCCATCAGGTGAAGTCCTTCTTTTCAGGTATGTTCGGCTCGCTGAGATCGGGCAAACAGGATGGCACGGTTCCAATCATTCTCACTGCGGACCCCTCAGAATTCTCGCTTTCCAACACCCCCGAGATCGGTATTTCGCTCAAGATCTCGAATCAAAAGCGCCAAGAAATCGAATTGCTCTATCCCACCGAACAGCGTCTTGAGATCCTCACCAAAGATCCCGAAGGTAATGTTGTCGCCAAGTGGTCGGAGGATCGCACCTTCGATTCCAAGGAAGGATTTGTGGAGGTCAATCCTTCGGAATACGTGACCTATTCGGAAAGGATGCCTACCGCAAAGATGAAGGCAGGCGTCACCTACACCATCGAGACCTCACTCTCAGGTCAGGATCATTACATGGCTCACACCACCATCACGCCGAGGCCATAGGCGGGATAGATGAGATAGACGCGACAGGATCCGGAGCAGTAACCCAAGAGGGCAGCGCGTTTAGCAGGTCACAGAACAGGGGGTGTTCATCCTCTTGCCCCACTACCCTTTATCACCCCAATTATTTCTTTTTGCCAAAATAGGCCTTGGTTGCCGCGTGACGTGCCTGAAACATGACCAGAAAAACAAGTTTCATCATCGTCACATCGAGCAGCCTGCCGAGCACACCAATCGGCATGGCGTACTCCACCCGGTCCGTCATCAATGTCCCCTCGCCGCTGGCGTTGAAGAGATGAGCGTGCCGCCAATGCTTGAAAGGGGATTTTTTAGCTCCATCCACAAGACATGAATCGGGAGTGGCCTCCTCCCAAAAGCCAACCCACTCCAAGGGCAGTCCGAACTGACTCAGGCACAGCCGAAACTCCTCTCCGGCTCGTGCGGGAACCGAGCACTCCACCTTCTTCACCTTGAGTGAGGAAGGGGATATTTTTGAGATATTCCGAGGGTCTTCGTGAAAGGCGTAGACTTCGGCAGGGGTCGCCTCAAGGAGGACGCTGCGTGTAAAAATGGAAAACTTGTTCATTTTTATCACCGAGATACACCAAGCCACGCAAAAGAGATGTAGAAAAATTATTGCCATTCCAATCTACGCCCTTTACTCGTGCTCGTGAACTCTGTAACCACAATAACCATGTCTGAAAAAACCATCGAAGAAAAAGTCCGTGATATCATTGTCGAGCAACTCGGCGTTACCGCGGAACAAGTCACCATCAACGCCTCCTTCATCGAGGATCTCGGAGCCGATTCCCTGGACACCGTCGAACTGGTAATGGCTTTTGAAGAAGAGTTCGGCGTCGAAGTTCCTGACGAGGATGCTGAAAAGCTCCAGAAGGTCGGCGATGTTGTGAAATACATCGAAGAAAAGCAGGCCAAGTAATCGGCCTTTTTTAAAATCCTTTTAAGGAACGCCACACTTTCGGGTGTGGCGTTTTTTTTGGCAAAAACCTGAACTCCTCTTGAAAGGAAAAAATAAAACATCAGGAATGTACTGCAGTCCTTAGCACAAGTGCCTTTTGGGCTCTACTATCAATACCGGGAACTGGCGCAGCTTATACGACTCACTGCTTCATCCTGAAAGGTGGTGGCTAAGGAGGGAATCGAACCCCCGACACGAGGATTTTCAGTCCTCTGCTCTACCGACTGAGCTACTTAGCCGTAATGACCAACTCATTGCCCCCTTGAAAAGGGATTGTGAAAATC
>WBXH01000029.1 GCA_008933015.1 Verrucomicrobiota bacterium
ACTTGCTATGTTAGTCTCAACATTTGAGAGGACATAATAAAGAAAGGAATAGTTCCTTAGTTCGTTCTGAAGTATTTTGAACATTTCAGGCTGATCCTTCTCCAGTTGTTCCAAGGCACTTCCGACGCCGAACCAGCCGGGTAGGTAGTAACGGCACTGGTTCCAACTAAAGACCCAAGGGATGGCCCTTAGGTCAGCCAGACTACGCTGACCTGAACGGCGTTTGGGTCGCGATCCGATACGACTCGATTCCAAGGCATCAATCGGGGTCGCCTGATCGTAAAAGGTAATGAAACCGGGGGCATCAATGAGGCCGCGGTAGGCCTTACGGCTAACTTTGGCAAGATACTCGGCAATGCGTGAGCATGTGCCTGTTTCACGCCCAGGACGGTTGCCTGCAAGCGAGATGCCTGTGACACCCGCAATCAGGAGCTCAAGATGATAAGTCGCCGTCGAGACATTTGCATATTTTTGGGCGATGGTCTCGCCCTGCTCCGTCATCCGGTGATCCCCCTGAAGGGCGCCTGGAGGCAGTGCATCCAGAAAGAGGTGGGTGGGGCCTGCTCCACGGCTGATGGTGCCACCACGTCCATGGAAGAAGCGGAGGCTGACACCGGCCTTCTCAGCAACTTGAGTCATTGCCTGTTGGGCCTCATGAAGGCCCCACTGGCTGGCCAGAATTCCACAATCCTTGTTGCTGTCGCTATAGCCAATCATGACCTGCTGAACGGGTGGGAGTCCCTCTCGATGGATGAGTGATGCCTGAGCCACAGGTTCTATAAGGAAGTCTTGGATCAATGTCGGACTGCGCTCCAAATCATCGAGTGTTTCAAAGAGGGGAACAATCGGTAAGGGCGAGGAGAGAATGCCATCCTTCCAATCGGTGAGGCCTGCTTCACGGGCCAGGATGGGAATGACTAAAAGATCGGACAACTGACGGGTCATGCTGACAATGAGAGCTCCGATCCCCTCCTTGCCGTGTTCCCTTATCTGCTCACCGAGTGTGTCATAGCAACTGAGGACGGTATTCGCCTCGGCACCCAAGCCAAGATGTTGGTCTGCACCCAGGAAGGGGCGTGGTGATTTCAACTCCTCGCGCAGGAAATTCAGGCGCTTCTCCTCGCTCCAATTAGGAAAGTTTTCTCCATCGGCAATGCCAGCCGCCTTGAGGAGTTGAGCCATGGCAAGCTCGTGGGTGCGGCTGTTTTGGCGGATGTCCAATTCCGCGAGATGGAATCCGAAGACATCAAGGATCCTCAGCACTGGCCAGACGGCCTCCCTGATCAAACGTTGTCCGCCCACTTCCTCAAGGCTCGATTGCAGGATCATCAGATCCGCGGCAAGTTCTTCGGGACGCCGATACCGCGATCCCGTCTCATTGAGCCAAGCTCTGTCCCCGGCTCCAATCTGCAGGGGGAGTCGTCCTTGGATCATCAGTACAAGTTGTCGCCAAGGCTCTCCGGGATGACGTGCAGCGATTTGCAGGCCGAGAGAACCGAGTTCGTCACGAAGTGCTGAGACTCTCTCCAGAAGCTCATGTGAAGCCTTTTGAAAATGACTCGAGAGGGGGAGGGCTTCTGCAAGTGTGTCGAGTTGACGGTGCAGGACGATCAACGCATTGAGACGAAGCTCTTGGAGCGTTTCATTCGTGACCTTTGCAGTGACGAAGGGATGGCCGTCCCTATCCCCGCCCACCCATGTTCCGAAACTGAGATGTGGCCGACTCTCTGGGGCCCCCATCAACTCGGGTGGAAATCCCAATTCATTCCATGCCCAGCGAAGGCGTATGTCGAGTCGGGTGACCGCCTCGGGGAGAATATCACGCAGGTAGAACATGACGGCCCGCCTTTCGTCGGCAACGTCAGGTTGATCGAGGAAGATCTCCCCGCTCCGCCATAACCGCTCCAGGCAGATCTTGATCCTGCGGCGGATCTCAAGACGCTCGCTTGGAGTCAGATCCTCGCGGTCGAGTTCGGCCAGTAGTTGATGGATCGAACGATGCTGATCAAGCACTGCGCCTCGTTTGGCTTCCGTAGGATGTGCCGTGAAAACCGGTTCGACACGAACACTTGGCAGATAAGCGGCGATTTCTTCGGGAGTCCATCCGTTGGCGGTCAACCGCGCAAGCTGGTTGCCCCACAGTCCACGCTCTGAAGCCAGACCTTCGTGGATTTCACGCAGACGTCGTGTGCGTGCCGAGGCATTGGCCTCAACAATGTTCAGAAGCTGAAAGGCGATCGAGTAAGCCTGTTCCAATCCACGGGAGCCTCCTGTTCCTGCTTCATCCTCGTTGATCCAAGGCAGTCGCTTCCTAGTTTCATCCTCGCCGAGTTCTTCCAAAACCTCGTGGAGGCATGTCATCAATTCGTGCAGGTCGCGATCAATCTTTGTAAAGCCGTCAGTGAGATAATTTGGTTCCATCAGAAGTAGGGTTGATCATTGCCCTTGTGGGCAAAAAATCAATCTTACCTAGCAAAAACTTTGCCAATATGCGCAAGTTTTCAAAAAATGCGCGGGAAACCCCGCCTCACTTATACCTGCGAATGGATTATTCGATCACGTAAAGGCAACTGGCCTTCTTTGATGCCATTCCGTGGACTGCTCGTAGGCATGGCCGATGCGGAGGAGTCGGCTTTCTCCGAAGGGGCGTCCCAGAAGTTGGAGTCCTACGGGAAGATCGACTCCGTCTCGGTTGGAAAAGCCGCAGGGGAGGCTCAGACCGCAGATACCGGCGAGGTTGGTGGCGATCGTGAAGATGTCGGCCAGATACATTTTGAGGGGATCGTCGGTCTTCTCACCCAGTCGGAAGGCCGTCTCGGGAGAGGTGGGGGAGACGATGGCGTCGACCTTGGTGAAGGCCTGATCGAAGTCGCGGCGGATCAGTGTCCGAACTTTCTGAGCGCGGAGGTAGTAGGCATCGTAGTAGCCGCTACTCAGGACATAGGTGCCTAGGATAATGCGACGCTTCACTTCACGACCGAATCCTTCGGCGCGGGTCTTCTCGTAGAGAGAGAGCAGGTCCTTGGCCTTGCTGGAGCGTCGTCCGTAACGGACACCGTCGAAGCGGGCAAGGTTGGCCGAGGCCTCGGCTGTGGCGATGATGTAGTAGACGGCCACGGCGTATTCGGTGTGAGGCAGGGAGATCTCGACCGGCTCGGCTCCGAGGGAGACCAGTTGCTTCACGGCTGTATCCACGGAGGATCTGACACCGGGCTCCATGCCGTCTACGAAGTATTCCCTCGGTACGCCGATGCGCAGCCCCTTCAGGTCACGGCCGATCTCGGCGGTGAAGTCCTCGTCCGGGAGTTCCAGGGAGGTCGAGTCATGGGAATCCTTACCAGCGAGCGCGTTGAGAAGTATCCCGCTGTCCTCGACGGTCGAGGTGAGGGGGCCGATCTGATCTAGGGAAGATGCGAATGCGATGAGTCCGTAGCGTGATACCCGTCCGTAGGTCGGCTTGAGGCCGACACAGCCGCAGAGCGCTGCCGGTTGGCGGATCGACCCTCCGGTGTCGGAGCCGAGGGTGGCCAAGGCGGTTCCGGAAGCCACGGCCGCTGCGGATCCACCGCTGGAGCCCCCCGGTATACGGTCCAGAGCCCAGGGGTTACGGGTGGGATGGAAGGCTGAATTTTCCGTTGAGGAGCCCATTGCAAACTCGTCCATGTTCATCCTGCCAAAGGGGACGGCACCCGATGTCCTGAGTCGAGCAACCGCCGTGGCATCATAGGGAGCTGTGAATCCATCCAGAATCCTGGAAGCGGACTGGCACGGTTGACCTTTCACCGTAATCGCGTCCTTGATACCGATGGGAATACCGCCGAGAGGTTTGGAGAGGTCGGAGTTCAAGGCCTCCTTTTTGGCGGTCTCAAGATCGTGCTCAATGTAGGCTCCGATCTTGGGATCGATGGTCCGGATCCTCTCTCCGAGTCCCTCAATGAGTTCGACCGGGGAAATTTCCTTGGAACGCAGGAGACGGCGCGTGGCCGCGATGCTTTGAAACGGGATGAATGGACTACTCATGGAATCGTGCTGCTGGGCTTGGGTTTTAGGCTTAGTCGAGAACCTTGGGAACGACGAAGAGTCCGTTCGCGTTATGCGGGGCATTCGCAAGGATCGTTTCCTTCGGAAGGCTTTCCGTGACCGCATCCTCACGAATAACATCGAAGACTGTGATCGCATGAGCGGTCGGTTCAATGCCTGAGATGTCGAGTTTGTTCATCTGCTCGACATGGTCAAGGATACGTCCCAGCTGGGGGCCGAAGAGTTCGGCTTCCTCCGCGGTTATCTCAAGGCGTGCCAGTCTTGCTAGGTAAGGGACATCAAGAACGTGGTGCGGTGTTTTTAATTGTTCGTTGGTTGGCATGGGATGTTCAAGAATGAGTATGCTTAGAGGGGGTTCAGGGCAAGGAAAGCCCATTGTAACATGAACGGAGATAGGGGTCGGTCATGCCCGCTACATAATCGGCGGTTACTCTGTGAAGACCATCCCGATCGTGCCGAGAGAGTGTTCTGATCCCTAGTTTTTCGGGATTTTCAATAAGGTCGACAAAGACTGCCTCCATTTGGCGGCAAGCGTTCTCATTGGCATCGTGAACTTCGGGGTGGCGATAGAAGCGCTCGTAGAGATGGCCACGGAGCGCGGCGTTCCGGGACTTCAGTTCCGCAGAGTATCCGATCAGGCGAGTTGGGTGTTCGCGCACTTCTCTGGCACTACGAACACCTGCGCCTGCAATGGCCGCACGACTTGTGGAGACGAGATCCTCAACCTCCCGGTTGATCAGGCAGCGGAGAACGAACTTTCGATGGGTACGGGGACCGGAGGAGGAGAGTGATCCCGAAGATTCCCGCAAGGCTTGCTCAGCGGCTTCGCGCCATAGATCGAGGCTTATGAGGTCCTCTTGGGAGAGAAGACCGGAGGCCAGGCCATCCTCGAGATCGTGGCTGTAGTAGGCTATCTCGTCGGCAATATTGGCGACTTGGGCTTCCAAGGAAGGGTTCGGATAGCGTGAACCATCAGGACGCACAAGATCCCGGTGATGCTTTTTCAGTCCCTCGAGGACTTCGCACGAGAGATTCAATCCCTGATGCTGGGGGTAACTTTCCTCGAGTGTCTCCACGACACGAAGGCTCTGCTCGTTGTGATCGAAGCCTCCCTGATCTTTCATTAGGCGGTCGAGCGTTTCCTCCCCAGCATGACCAAATGGAGGATGTCCAAGGTCATGAGCCAATGCGATGGCTTCTGCTAAATCTTCGTTTAGTCCGAGGGCTCTAGCGACAGTTCTGCTGACCGAGGCGACCTCGATGGTATGGGTGAGGCGGGTGCGGTAATGATCTCCCTTGCCGTTGAGGAAGACCTGGGTCTTGCCATCAAGTCTACGAAAGGAGGTGCCGTGGATAATCCGGTCTCGATCCCTTTGGTAGGGAGATCTGAAGGGATGTTCCGGTTCCGATCGATCACGCCCGATGCTTTCCGAGGCCTTCTGAGCATAGGGAGCGAGCAGAAATTCGCGGGAGTCGGGGGACATGGGAAAAATAAAATGATGTCCGAGAAGTAGGGTCTAGTTTCAGCGGTTTCTGACCTTTTAATGATTCAACGCCTTTAACTCTTTAATCGGATTCCTCCCTACACATTGAAGCGGAATTCCATCACGTCTCCATCCTTCACCTCGTACTCCTTGCCCTCGATACGAAGCTTCCCTGCCTCGCGGCACTTTGCAGCAGATCCAAGGGAGTCCAGATCATTGAAGGCCATCGTCTCGGCGGCAATAAAGCCACGCTCAAAGTCGCTATGGATGACTCCCGCTGCAGCAGGAGCCTTGTCTCCGGCACGGATCGTCCATGCACGTGTCTCCTTCGGTCCATAGGTGAAATAAGTACGCAATCCAAGGAGTGCGTATGCCCCACGGATAAGCTTGCCGACACCGCTGTCAGAGACACCTAGACCTTCTAAGTATTCTTTGGCCTCTTCTGGAGGGAGTTCGGAGAGCTCGCTCTCGATCTGTGCACTGACGACGACCGTGCCGGTAGCGTGATGCGTCGCGGCGTAGTCGACCACCGCCTTCACATGAGGATTGGTGGAGTAATCACCCTGCTCGAGTGGGGCGAGATCCTCTTCGCGGACATTGGTCGCAAAGAGGACAGGCTTAGCGCTCAACAAAAAGAAGCCTGCCATGAGCTTCTTCTCGTCCTCAGTCAGCGTCGCCGTCGTGGCGGGTTTTCCTTCGTTGAGATGAGGAAGAAGTTTTTCTCCCAGCTCAATCTCCGCTTTGGCAACCTTGTCACCGGTGCGGGACGCCTTTGTCTGACGCTCGATTCGTTTTTGGACCGTGGCCATGTCGGCAAGGACAAGCTCAGTCGTAATAATCTCAATATCACGGACGGGGTCGATCGATCCCGCCACGTGATGGATGTCCTCGTTTTCGAAACAACGAACCACCTGAACGATGGCATCGACTTCGCGAATGTGGGCGAGGAATTTATTTCCAAGGCCTTCTCCCTCGCTGGCTCCTTTCACGAGGCCGGCGATATCGACCACCTCGATGGCGGCCGGGATAACCTTTTCGGATGTGGCAAGAACCCTAAGACGCTCAAGGCGAGTATCCGGAACGTTCACCACACCGACATTCGGCTCGATGGTGCAGAACGGGAAGTTTGCCGCCTCGGCCTTGCGGCTCCGGGTGAGAGCGTTGAAGAGAGTTGATTTTCCCACATTGGGGAGTCCGACGATTCCTGTGCGTAACATCTAACCTTGCTACCTGACCCGAGGCCGGGGAAAAACTTCTTTTGTAATAAATCGAAAAAAACTTTTTCTATGAAATTCTCCACCAATGAACTTTTACCACTAGTTTCCAGACTTGATCAGCTGCTCAGGACGGCTGAAATCGGCGACTATCCTGGAGCTTTCAACGGCCTGCAGATCGAGAATCAGGGAGTAGTCAGCCGGATCGTTGCCGCCGTTGATGCGTGTGAGGCAGTTATTCTTCAAGCAGCCAGAGAGCCGGGCACCCTTCTTCTGGTTCATCACGGACTGTTCTGGAGCGGGGCACAACCGATCAAGGGGATCCTCTACCGGAAACTGAAAGCCGCGCTGGATGGGGATTTGGCCCTCTACAGTTCCCATCTGCCTCTCGACCTGCATCCGTCGCTTGGTAACAATGTGCTCCTTGCCAAATCCCTCGGATTGACTGGGCTCAAGCCCTCTCTTGAACTCAAGGGGCAGTCGGTTGGAGTCATGGGCAAGATCAAGCCGATGAAACGGGAAAAATTTGAAGCTCTTCTTTGCAAATCCGTCGGTGGCCGTGTCCACCTTGCGCCGGGAGGCCCTGAAACGATTGCTTCGGTACTAGTTGTGACCGGCGGAGCAGGTGGTGAGGTTGCCCGAGCGGCAGATTTGAAGGTGGACGCGTTCGTGACGGGAGAGGGGCCTCACTGGAGCTTCACCGCGGCGGAAGAACTTGGGCTGAATCTTTTTTATGGGGGACATTACGCAACGGAGGTCTTTGGTGTGAAAGCCTTGGCTCGTTGGCTTTCCGAAGGAACAGGACTCCCCTGGAGCTTTCTGGATCATCCCTCCGGACTTTAATCACGCCGTGAAGGTGGCATCTCTACGGAGGAAATTTTTCGAGAGGGATCCAGTAACCTGTGCTCGTGAGTTCATTGGATGCACTCTTGGGTTTGGACGGGTCCGAGGTATTGTAGTTGAGACAGAAGCCTATTCAGCTCTGGGCGATCTAGCGTGCCACACCTCAAAGCGGGTAACCGCCCGTGATTTTGTTGCCCAACATCGGGCAGGATCCGCCTATGTGTACCTAAACTACGGAATGCACTGGCTGATTAACTTTCTGGTCAAAAGTTACGCAGGGGAGGGATTTGTGCTCGTGCGAGCCCTCGAACCTTTGGAGGGACTGGATCTGATGCGTCGTCGCCGTAAGCAGACCAAGACAGAGCTGCTTTGCAATGGTCCTGCAAAACTTACCCAAGCTCTCGGAATCACCGGGCATCATCACGGCTGCGATCCTTTTACTCAAATCGACTGGATGATCACCTCCCCAACTCTCAATACGGGTATTGAAGTCGAGGTGTCATCCCGAATCGGGATATCGCAAGCTATCGATTATCCATGGAGATTTCTGCTGAAGGGTAGCCGTTACGTGAGCTGCGGCCCGTTAAAAAAAAGGAGGCCGGATCCTTTGATGGGGTCCGGCCTCCTGGAATCCGATTAGGCCTTACTGACTTATGGGTCGAGAGACCAATAAGGCAAAACTCTCCTGAAGAGAGTTACTTGCTCTTGATTTGACAGGCCGAAGCGGGTTGGCAGCCCTGTTTGTGACAACATGCTCCAAGAGTGAGCGATGCCGCCGCAAGGGTGACAATTGCGATGATCTTTGTGATGTTCATGATTTATTTCGCCTCCTTTTAACGCTGAATGCGCATAGTCAGTAATAGCCCCAAATTTCCCCAATACAAAGGGAAAGAAAAAAGCCGGACCAATTACGGCCCGGCTTTTTAAAATTAGAACGACCCGGAAAACCGGGCAATCCCTCTTTACCTTACTTGCTCTTTCCGACTGTTGCGGGAGCTGGAGCCTGCTTCTGTGCGCAAGCGCCGAGGGTAAGAGTTGCTGCTGCAAGTGCGACGACTGCTGCGATCTTGGTGATGGTCATGGTGTATTTCGCCTCCTTTCTGTGCTGGTTGCCTATTGAACTTTTAATGATACGCATCGCTTGGACAAAGAAAAAACTGAAAATTTACGGAAAGCGAAGATTCGCTAGGATGGTTGCACCTGAATCTCAACCGGACAGCCTACCTCCACACGTTCAAAAAGAGCTGCCATGTCGTCATTACGAAGCCTGACGCAGCCGTGACTGGCCGGCTTCCCAATGAGGGCCTCCTGATTGGTACCGTGGATGTAGATGTAGCGTTCTTTCGTGTTGGCGTTGGATGGTTCAGTTCCTTCCAACCAAAGGATTCGCGTCAGAACCAGATCCTCTTCACTTGGATCGTCATCTGTCGCAGGGTGAGATAGAGCACCAGTTGCGACACGACTCTTAAAAATCATCCAGAGCGGGGCTCCTGCACCTATTTTTTCCGAGATCCGGAATTTTCCCAGAGGAGTGCAGAAGCTGCCTTCCTGACTCCCAAGTCCGAACTTCGATGTGGACACAGGCCATGTTGACAGGATCAGTTCACCGTCGGAAACAAGGTAAAGTTCCTGACTGGTGACATTAATGAGAATGCGTTGGGGCAAATTGGGAGTCACTAGTACGGTAGGGGATGATCTCTCGATGCTTGCAGACAGACCCCTTGAATTGCAATTCTAACCCTTCAACATGACAACCAGAGAGCCTCACGTTCAGAAAATATCACCCAAGCGCCTTGCAATCGTCGGCGCAACCGGAGCCGTGGGTATTGAAATGTTAAGGGTACTTGAGAGGCGCAACTTCCCTGTCACTTCCCTCCGTCTCCTTGCCTCTCCACGTTCTTCAGGAAAGAAGCTCACGTTCCGTGGTCAGGAACTCACCGTGGAGCCACTCACGACAAACAGCTTCGTTGGCATCGATATTGCCCTCTTCAGTGCAGGTGGCGGTATCTCAAAGGACTTCGCCCCCCATGCTGTAAAGTCAGGCGCCATCGTCGTGGACAACTCCTCCGCTTTCCGCATGGATCCCAAGGTTCCCTTGATTGTACCCGAGATCAATGCAGCTGAAGCGGCTGCTCACTCTGGCATCCTGGCAAATCCCAACTGCACGACCGCCATCACGCTGATGGCGCTTTACCCCCTCCATCAGGCCTTCGGTCTTAAGCGGATTATTGCTTCCAGTTATCAGGCTGTTTCCGGAACGGGGGCCATGGCCATCGAGGAGCTTCGCCAGCAGGTCGAGGCCATTGCCTCCAGCAAGCCGGTCGTGAAGGAGGTTTATCCTCACCAGATTGCCTTCAACGTTATTCCTCATGTGGATTCCTTCCTTGAGGACGGGTATACTCGCGAAGAGATGAAGATGCAGAACGAGGGGAGGAGGATTATGAATCTTCCCGACTTGACTGCCTCTGTCACCTGTGTCCGCGTTCCCGTTTACAGGGCTCACTCCGTGGCAGTGACTGCGGAATTTGAGCGTCCTGTTTCGCTGGATAAGGCCCGTGAGGTCATCAACGCTGCTCCCGGAATTCAACTTCATGATGAGCCTTCGCGGTCTGTCTACCCGATGCCGATTGATTGCAGCGGTGAGGATAACTGCCGCGTCGGTCGCCTGCGTCTCGATTGCGCACTTCCCAATGCTCTGACCTTCTGGGTAGCCGGTGACCAACTCCTCAAGGGAGCGGCTCTGAATGCGGTTCAGATTGCCGAACTTTTATAGCCCACCAACATAGAAATCAACATGCCTACCTACGAATACGAGTGCTCCAAGTGCAAGAAGTGCTTCGATGCCTTCCAGTCGATGATGGATGATGCCTACAAGACCTGTCCGAAGGAGAAGTGCTGCATGAAGACCTGGGGGAAGGGGAAGGTGAAGCGCCTGATCGGAACCGGCGCCGGCCTTATCTTCAAAGGGTCGGGTTTCTATATCACCGATTACCGGAGCGAGGGCTACAAGAGCGCTGCTAAGAGTGATACTTCTTCCTCCAAGAGCGAAACATCCTCTTCAGCTTCCTCCGCGACTCCGCAAGGTACGAAGGGTGAGGGGAACAAGACGCCGAAGCCAGACTCATCCTCCTCTCAAAAAACTCCTCCCAAAAAAGGATGAATGTTCGTCTCTGCCCGTCGTGCGATTATGAAAATCCGGGTGTCCGGGTCTATTGCACACGGTGTGGAGGGATCCTCTCTGCGTTGCCTATCCCTCCCAAGGGAGGATCTTCCGCTCCCTTGGTTGTTCCAGCTGTACGTAAGGTCGTAACGACTCCTCTTCGTGCTCAGCAAGGTTTCTTGCTCGTGCCTTTTTTTATGCGAGTCGTGAATTACTGGCTCTCCGTCGCCCTTGGCGTGATTCTTGTTCTCATTTTCATGGCGCCAAACTTGAGGGTGCAAAGGTTCGGTTCATCCCGCATTGTTGATCCCTCAGCCGCCATGGAACGTGTCTTTTTTGGAGCGCGAGCAGGAACGGTCGAACTCTCACAACCTTTGATCAACGATTTTTTGAAGGTTTCCGGAACATCTCCGTTGATTGGTTTCGGGTCGCTTCACCCCACGCTGAACAATCCCCATGTGGAATTGTTTCCGGACTCTCTCACCTATTGCATAGAGGTGATTTATTTTGGTTATCCATTCCATCTTTCGGAGGACTTCACGATGTGTGGTGCTTCCCGACATTGGTCTCTCAATGGTGAGTCCGCCTCCTTGGGACTTCTGCCGATACCTTCCCTTCTCATTCCTTCAATTACTGCTTTTATTGCCAGTCATATGGGTCCTGTCGGCGAGCGCTTTAAGTCAATGAGCGGAGCTAATGAGTTGAAGCTCCGCCAAGGATCGGTGGAATTTTCATTTCGTTAAATCTTTACCTGCCGTGTTTCTGAAAGACCGATGCTTCTGCAGAGGGATGGGTGCCTTGTTCTTGGCAATCACCTTTTTTACTAGTCGGGATCTTTTATGCAGCACGACTCATTCCACTCCTGGTGGAACATTTGGGCTCATGGGGGACTCATCACCCGCCCTGACGAAGTTCCTTCACGCCCTTGCCGATTGTGAGGAAAAATTTCAGGGACTGACAGGATATCCGTCCAGCGACTCCCCCCCCATTCTCGTCGTTCTCCATTCCTCCGAGGAATCACACTTCCCAAAAAACACCCTTAGGGTCGATTCTTTGGAGGGGAAGTGTGCAAAGATTCAGATTGATCTTGCGATCTCCCAGAGTGCTGGAAGCGAACTTGGCGACATTCTTTCTCGGGGAATGCTCCTCAGGGAGTTTTATGCCAATGGTCCCCTTTCTTCAGGTGCCACGGTCATGGAGTTTCCATTATGGCTCACCCGAGGCATTGGATGGATTTGCAGGCCTTGGGGTAGTTTTGCTCCGTCGCCCAGTTTTTTGAACAAGGGTAAGATGGTTCCATTCCTAAAGGATTTCCTTCATCAACAGCCCTCTCGTGCTGGAAGCAATCAGGTTTTGGAAGCCTATGATTGGATGGCTGCAGCCATCGTGAAGGCAGGTATGAAGGGTGGTGGGGCCTCAGACTTCCGCAAGTGGATCGGCCACTTTAATCCGCGGGACCCTGCTAGAAGGCTCTCGGATTGGCCTGAGGGATGGCTGTTCAGGCCGATTGAACGCCGTTGGTTGCTCATCATGGCTGGTGATGGAAGTGGTGCTACAGGGGGGTTCTCCATGCTTGGAACAGTAGCTACCATCAAACGGTACGATGCGATCATCTCCGAATTGTCGACGCCCGGTCACTCTCTCACATTGTTGAAAAAAGAAAAGGGATACAAATTCACCTCCCAGCAGCTTACGTCGCGTCTGAGGGCCCTCCGTTTACAGGCAAACCCACTGGTGATGCCACTCATCGATAGTTCGCTTCATTTGCTCTCCGTGATTGAGCACCAGTCTTTAAAAAAACTAACCCTTGAAGAAAAGCAAATCACCAACCTGCGGAACCATATTCTCAAGCAGTCTCACTCGATCGAGGATTATTTGGATTGGTATGAGATGACGAAGGCCCTCGGCAGCAGCGGTCTTTTCGATCGGTATCTCGTCACACCAGAGATGCCGGTTAAAAAAGGGCCCGTGGGCCGCTATCTGGACGCCATTGAGGAGAGAGGATGGTGATGTTTTCACCGGATGAGACGCTTGCGCCTTCGGGGAGGCGCATTATGATAAGGGGATGTTGGAAATGTTTCTATTAACCCGTCGTGAGCAGATTGTGCTTTCGCTGGTTTTGTTCGCTTTTGTGGCAGGCATCGGCATTCGTCATGCAAGGTTGCTGGCGTTGATCCCAACCCTACCCCCTGCACACTCCTCTAACCGATGAAAGTATCAGGATTCAACGAGGCCGTAGCATTCGCAGTTTCCAAGGATGAGCGGTATCGCCCCGAGGGCTACCAGTTCATCCGGGAGGCACTCGAGGCCATCTTAAAAAAACGTTCCAAGGCCAAGCACCAATCAACTTCGGCACACGTGACCGCTTCGGAGCTTCTGGATGGATTTAGGCGTCTGGCCCTCAAGGAGTTCGGTCCCATGACCGTTACTGTCCTCGACTACTGGGGGATCCGTAACAGCGGAGACATAGGACGGATGGTTTTTAATCTTGTTGAGGCAGGTGCTTTTGGTCGCACGGAAAGCGATTCGCCCGGAGATTTTGAAGAGGGGATTGATTTTCACGATGCCTTTATTCTCCCCTTTCTCCCACCTGACTCGACTAACAAGCAGACGATAGCTCCCCTGCAGATCAAACTTCCTGTTTCATGAACCGATTTCGAATATTGATGATTCTCCAAGCGACACTCCTCACCCAGATTCTCCAAGCCACAGATTCCAATCAGTCTGGAGGAGATCCGCTTAAAACAAGACAAACGGAAGCGGCGACTTCTGTTGCCCAGGTTTCTGAGACTCGTGCAGCAATCTCCGCAAAGCCTAAGGTCTTCACCCTTCCCAATGGCCTGACCCTCATCGTCGAGGAAAACAAGGGAGCTCCCGTGGCCAGTGTTCAGGCATGGTGCAACACGGGATCCATCCATGAGGGAAAGCTTCTTGGAGCAGGACTCTCCCACATCCTCGAGCATATGCTTTTCA
This sequence comes from Verrucomicrobiota bacterium, assembly GCA_008933015.1. Lineage (GTDB taxonomy): Bacteria > Verrucomicrobiota > Verrucomicrobiia > Chthoniobacterales > UBA6821 > UBA6821. Next base: position 13,716 of record WBXH01000029.1, read on the forward strand.
AGGGAACGACAACCCGGGCACCCGGAGTGATTGCCAGCCAAGTGCAGGACCAAGGCGGTTATATCAATGCCTACACCTCTTACGACCGAACTGTTTACTGGATCGATGTGCCGGCGAAGGGAGCCTCCAAGGCTGTTGACATCTTGGCCGACGCCATGATGAACGCAACCCTACCTGAGGCCGAATACACCAAGGAACAGGATGTCATCCGGCGCGAGTTTGCCATGGGATATGACAATCCGGACCGGACCGCCTCTCTGCTTCTCTTCCGAACGGCCTATCATGTCAGTCCGTTCAAAGAGCCTGTCATCGGTCACCTCGATATTTACAACAAACTTAGCCGTCAGGATGTTCTTGATTACTACAAGCGCCGCTATGTTCCCAATAATCTCTGTATTGTAGTGGTCGGCGACGTGAACTCCTCCGAGATCCGAGATCAGTTGGCGGCCTATTTTGAGAAGTATCCCAGGGTTGCCCTCGAGCCAGTAACGGTTGCTGAGGAGCCTCCTCAGCTAGGGAAGCAGGAGGGTAGGGACACCTTTCCGACTGATCTCAGTCGTATGAATATTGCCTGGCGAGCACCCGGCATGACCAGTCCCGATGCACCTGCAGCGGAGGTCCTCTCGGCCGTGCTTGGTGGCGGCACCAGCTCCATCCTCAAAACCGAGGTTCGTGAAAAGAAAGGCCTTGTGCACCAGATTAGAGCAGGATTGTACACCCTGACACCCAAGGAGGGCCTGATTTATGTCGGAGCTGTTGCCGATCCCGACAAGCGTGATGCTGCAGAAAAAGAAATCCTGATACAGGTCGAGAAGGTTGCTCGCGACGGGATCACTCCCACCGAGCTGGAAAAGGCCAAGAAGGGCCTCCTCTCCCACCATTACCATGGCCTCACCACCATGAGAGGGCGCGCTTCGGACTACGGTAACGGATGGCTAATGACCGGGAATGCCGAGTTCGGTAAGCGTTATCTCGAATCGATCGAAAAGGTGACCCCGGAAGATGTGCACCGGGTTGCAGCCCTTTACCTCAGGCCCGAGGGGCTTACCATCACCTCGCTGGATCCTCTCAGTCGGTCAAAAAACAGCGAACACGTCGCGGCCAAGGTCCCCGAGGCTGAAATCAAAAAGGAAGTTCTTCCCAATGGCCTCCGCGTCCTGATCCACGAGGATTCACGACTGCCGTTGGTTTCCATCATCGCGGCCTTCCGGGGGGGGCTTCTTGTTGAGACTCCGCAGAACAACGGCGTCTCGCAGCTTGCGGCCACCACCATCGTGAAGGGAACCACGACACGCACCGCCCAGCAGATAGCCGAGGCGGTGGAGCATGTGGGTGGATCGATCGGGGCGTCCTCGGGCAACAACAGCTTCTCCGTCGCCGTCGAGGTGATGAAAGATGATGTGCCTCTGGGAATGCAGATCCTCTCGGACGTGTTACACAACGCCACCTTCCCGGAGAACGAGGTGGCACGTGAAAAGGATTCCCAGATCGCAGCTATCAAGGCCGAGGATGACCAGATCACCTCCACCGCGCGGAATCTTCTCAAGCCGAAGCTCTATGGGAATCATCCCTACGCCTTGCGCTCCATTGGTTCTCCTGAGACCGTCCCCAAGCTGACCTCTGACGATCTCAAAGCCTATCGTGACACTCTTGTCGTAGGTAACAATGGGGTCCTCTCGATCTTTGGTGACGTCGATCCCAAACTTGTTCTTGAACTTGCTAAAAAGGACTTCGGCTCACTCCCCAAGGGAGGTTTAGCGCTTCGGAACCCACCAGTTGCCAAAACCCTTCCTGCATCTATTGAGGCCTCGGCAGTGCGTCAGAAGCAGCAGGCTGTCATCATGAAGGGATTCCTTGGCACGAGCATTGATGCCAAGGACCGACCTGCCCTCGAGTTAATCGAGCAGGCCTCGAGCGATCTCGGTTCCCGCTTCTTCGTGCGTATTCGGGAAAAACTGGGGTTGGCCTACTTCGTGGGTGCATCCAACTCCACGGGATTGGCCCC
>WBXH01000030.1 GCA_008933015.1 Verrucomicrobiota bacterium
CCCAGACACATGGAGCACCCGGCACCACGCCACTCAAAGCCGGCCTCGCGGAAAATCTCCGCCAACCCCATTTTTTCGGCGATGGAGGCCACTACTTGGGACCCGGGAACAACGATTGCCTTCACATGCGAGGCAACCTTGCGACCGCGAATGTGCTTAGCCACTTCCTGGAGATCGGAGAGGCGTCCGTTAGTGCAACTCCCGAGAAAGGCGACATCAATCTTGATGCCTGCCGCCGGTGTGCCTGCGGGGAGCTTCATGTGCTCGATCGCTTCGGCCGCAGTGTCACGGTCCTTCTCAGGGAGATCCTTAGGGTCTGGGATCTTCTCGTCGATGAAGATCGCCTGAGCGGGAGTGATTCCCCAAGTGACGGTGGGGAGGATATCCTCGGCCTTGAAGTTGACAATATCATCGTAGACGGCGTCCTTGTCCGAAGCGACTGCTTTCCAGCGGGCGACAGCTGCCTCCCACTCTGTTCCTTTGGGGGAGTAGGGGCGGCCCCGGAGGTACTCGAAAGTAGTCTCATCCGGATTCACGTAACCGACGCGGGCACCGCCCTCAATCGACATGTTGCAGACGGTCATGCGCTCTTCCTGAGTGAAGGAATCGAAAGTTGAGCCGGCGTATTCGTAGGCGTAGCCGATGCCACCGTTCACGCCGAGGTGGCGAATGATGTGGAGGATGACATCCTTCGCATAGACGCCAGGCGCAAGCTTTCCGTTGACATTGATGCGGCGTACTTTGGGTTTTCCAATCGCCATGGTCTGGGTGGCGAGGACGTCACGTACCTGTCTGGTCCCGATGCCGAACGCGATGGCACCGAAAGCACCATGGGTCGAGGTGTGGGAGTCACCGCAGGCGATCGTGGTGCCGGGTTGGGTGATGCCCTGTTCCGGGCCAACGATATGGACGATGCCTTGGTTGCCCGAGGGAAGGTCGAAGAACGTGACTCCGGTCTCCGTGCAGTTCTTGCGTAGTTCCTTCACCATTGCGTCGGCGAGCGGATCAGAGAAAGGCTCCGCTCGCTGGTCGGTCGGGACGATATGGTCCACGGTAGCGAAGGTGCGGTTCGGATAGAGTACCTTGAGTCCGAGGTCGCGCACCATGCCGAAGGCTTGAGGACTCGTCACCTCATGGATGAGGTGAGTGCCGATCAAAAGTTGTGTCCTGCCGTCAGGGAGTGTGCGAACGGTGTGTTCCTCCCAGACTTTTTCGAGAAGCGTTTTGCCCATAGTCGTTCCAATTTAGCGGAATGATTTTTCGAGGCAACTCCCACTTTCCCTTATCCGCGATTGCCTCTGATTCCAAGGGGAACTAAACTGCCCCATCATGTCCGAAATGCCGACCATTCTCTATACCAAGACCGACGAAGCTCCTGCACTGGCGACTTATTCCTTCCTTCCTATCGTACAGGCTTTTACGAAAAAGGCCGGGTTCACCGTCGAACTACGCGACATCTCCCTTGCCGGCCGCATCATAGCTACCTTCCCAGATTTCCTGAACGAGGATCAGAAGATCAGCGATGCTCTAGCCGAGCTTGGTGCCCTGACCCTCAAGCCCGAGGCCAATATCATCAAACTTCCCAACATCAGTGCCTCACTTCCACAACTTAAGTCCGCCATCACTGAACTTCTGTCGAAGGGATACAAGCTTCCTGACTATCCTGACAATCCGCAGACTGAAGCCGAAAAAGAAATCCGCAACCGCTACGACAAGATCAAGGGGAGTGCGGTCAACCCCGTCCTCCGCGAGGGAAACTCGGACCGCCGAGCCCCCAAGGCTGTCAAGCAGTATGCCCGCAAGCATCCTCACTCCATGGGTGCCTGGACCGCCGATTCCAAGACCAGCGTGGGAACGATGGAGAAGAACGACTTCTTCTCCAATGAGAAGTCGGTGACTGTTCCCGCTACGACCGATGTGAAGATCGAGTTTGTCGGCTCTGACGGCACGACCAAAGTGCTCAAGGAAAAGACCCCACTTAAGGCTGGCGAGATTCTCGATAGCACCGTCATGAGTAAAAAGGCTCTTGTGGCGTTTCTCGCCGAGCAGATCGCCAAGGCGAAGGTCGATGGAGTTCTCTTTTCCCTCCATATGAAAGCGACAATGATGAAGGTCTCCGACCCGATCATCTTCGGTCATGCGGTCGAGGTTTTCTTCAGTGACCTGATTAGCAAGCATGCTGCGGTGATCGCTACGCTCGGCGTTGATTTAAAGAATGGATTCGGTGACCTCATTGCCAAGATCCAGACGCTGCCCGCCGACCAGAAGGTCGCCATTGAGGCCGATATCATGGAGGCTCTCGCAAACGGCCCCTCCATCGCGATGGTCAACTCCGACAAGGGAATCACGAACCTCCATGTCCCAAGCGACGTCATCGTGGACGCCTCGATGCCCGCCATGATCCGGGCTGGGGGAAAAATGTGGGACGCTTCCGGTAAGACCCAAGACACACTCGCCGTCATTCCCGACAGCTCCTACGCCGGGGTTTACCAAGCGGTCATTGATTTCTGTAAAAAGCATGGTGCCCTAGATCCGAAGACCATGGGCTCGGTTCCGAATGTTGGCCTCATGGCGCAGGCTGCCGAGGAATACGGTTCCCACAACAAGACCTTCGAGATTCCTGGAAGTGGCGTGGTCCGAGTCACGGACGCCTCCGAAAAGGTGCTTCTTGAGAACCTTGTTGAGGAGGGTGATATCTGGCGTGCCTGCCAGACGAAGGATGCTCCGATCCAAGACTGGGTGAAGCTCGCAGTGAACCGTGCCCGTGCCACGGGAGATGTCGCCGTCTTCTGGCTTGATGAAAAGCGCGCCCACGACGCCCAGCTCATCGCCAAGGTGAAGACCTACCTTGCGAATCACGATACTGCGGGACTCGATATCCGAATCCTCCCTCCTGCCGAGGCTTGCACCTTCAGCCTTGAGAGGATCGTTCAGGGGAAGGACACCATCTCAGTCACGGGCAATGTGCTGCGTGATTATCTGACCGACCTTTTCCCGATCCTTGAGGTCGGTACCAGTGCCAAGATGCTTTCCATTGTTCCACTTATGAACGGCGGCGGCCTCTTCGAAACAGGTGCCGGAGGCTCAGCCCCGAAGCATGTGCAGCAATTCCTAGAGGAGAACTATCTTCGTTGGGATTCCCTCGGCGAGTTCTTTGCGCTGGCACCCTCCTTCGAGCATGTCGCCGAGACATTTGGGATTCCCTCGGCAAGGGTGCTTGCCGAGACCCTTGATGAGGCGACCGGCAAGTTCCTCGATAACGATAAGTCCCCGGGGCGCAAGCTCGGCATGATCGATGTCCGAGGAAGTCACTTCTACCTTGCTCTCTACTGGGCACAAGCACTCGCCGCCCAGACGCAGAATGTCGAGTTGAAAGCCCTCTTCACCCCGATCGCCGCTGAACTCACGGCCAACGAGGGAAAAATTGTCTCCGAACTCAATGCCGTCCAAGGCAAGCCCGTGGACGTTGGTGGCTACTACCTACCGGATGAGGCGAAGGCTAACGCCGCATTGAGACCCAGCCAGACCTTTAATGCCATTATCTCTAAAATTTAAAAAATCATGGATCATACTACCTGCCCCGAATGCACCATGGATGAGGTGATCGCTCATCCCGATCAATGGGAGTGTGTAACCTGCGGATTTGAGTGGCCCAAGGAAGCCGAACCTGATGCCGCCGATGCTCCTCGTGTCGTGAAGGATGCGCATGGAACTGTTTTAGCCGATGGCGACTGTGTTATCCTGATCAAGGACCTTAAGTTGGGGGGCTCCTCTGTTCTTAAGGGGGGCTCCAAGTCGAAGCCGATCCGGTTGGTGGATGGGGATCACGAGATCGATTGCAAAGTGGATGGGATTGCTGTTGGCCTTAAAGCCTGCTTTGTAAAGAAAGCCTGAGTTTAGCAGACCACCTTCAACCAAATTCCCGCCAGAGGGTTGGTAAATACAAATGAAGAAGTGGAGCAAAGGGGGATCGAACCCCTGACCTCGTCATTGCGAACGACGCGCTCTACCAACTGAGCTATTGCCCCTGAAACAGGGGTAAAATTAAGGAGGCTAAAATCTTCCCGCAAGAAAATCCCTTCTGATCGGAAGGTGTACTCGCGATATCAATCCGTGGGTGCCGTTGTTTTAGGGGGAGGAGTTGGATTGCCTTTGGAAGATGATTTAACTTTGCTCTTCGGTACGGGGGATAGTGAAGTTTCCGGTGTGGGTAACGGCACAGGGCGATCGGAAAGTTTTCCCATCTGGTTCGGGGGAGGGGTGGCATGAGGATCGAAGGGGATCCCACCCACGACACCAACACTCCCATCGGGTGAGCGAACCAGATTCGGGCGGGTCTTTGGGGCGTTGAAAGAGAGCCGCGAGAGAATCTTTCCATCCAGACTGATCTTGGAGTAAACGAAGAGCCGGGGTGCTGAATTCTGAAGGATATGGATTGCGTTGGTGGAGTCCAAGAGTACCTGTGGCTTCCCGTAAGAGATGAAGTCTCCAAGGCGTGAGGTGCAATAGACGATGCCTGCATTCTTGTCCTGGATGCGTAGGTAGAGGTCCGTCTTATCCGGAAGTCTCTGAGCTAGAAGGCTGATGGTTCTTCCGGATCCGGGGCCTTGGTTTATCCCGGGGACACCGACAGTCTGCTGCCAGAGTAATCTCCCCTCGGTGATCTCTACGGTCATCGCAGGACTGCTGAAGTAGCCACCCAACTCCGCGGCGTACACGGTTGCCCTAACACGATAACTGCCGTAGTCGCCCAGAGGGTAGAGGGGTGTCAGGTTCACCGTCCTGGTGATTGATTCGCCGGCACCGATCTGCACCGGCTCAATCTCATAATTCGGATCAATGGGAGGAATGGGGCGACCATCTAGGGTCTCGATTTGAAATCCGAACCACTTCTTTCCCTCGACATCGGCCAGAAGGAGGTTGCTTCCCGAGAGGTTGGTGATTCTCACGGTTGCAAGCAACGGCTCGTAGGCGATGTAGAGGGTTCGCTGAAGCGAGAAATCAACAAGCAATTGAGCCCTCAATGGGAGCGTGAATGGGGGAAGCAGCATCAAAAACAAGAGGCAGATCAGCCAGAGGCTTCCGCGGTTTCCTGCCAAGTGGGAGCGCCGTTGAAAATGCATGACTATTCGTCAAGTCCGATAAAGTACTTGAGGGGGAACTTTTTCTGCAGATTGGAGGGTTCTGATCTGTAATCCTGCAGGTCACCCTTGTAATAGACGGCGACAACATATCCTGCGAATTTCGGCATGGTATCCGTTTGCTCTGGAAGATAGCTGACTTGCAGGAGTTCGGGTTCCCCTTTTTTCTTCCACGAAACAGGGAGGCTCATCCACGAGGAGGTGACCTGAGCCTTGCTCGGAAAGACATCTCCGCTATCTCCATCTTGGTCATAGAAGTAGACCTGCACCTTGACCTGAGGGACTTCGATGGAATCACCAGTCCTCGACTTGATGGCGATAAGGAGTTTTTTTGAACCATCCTCCCCTGTTACAAGTCTGGCGCTGACGATCCCCAAGGGAGAGCCATTAACGGGTTCCTTTGAGTTGGCTGGCTCGAAAGGGGCATCTTGAGGACGAGTGGCCAGTAACTCCTTCACTGGGGAACTCTCCAGAGGTTTCTCTAGAGGGGCTGGAATTGCAGCAGAAGAAGAATCGGATGCTTGGGAGGCTACCGCTGAGGAACTTGAAATCCGGAAGGTTTCTTTGGAGTGAATAGCCGTGATCAGTGAGGGCAGAAGGGCTACTGTCGCAAGGCCCAATTCAATCAATGCGACCAGTCCAAGGATCCAAGCGGCCGCAATGAAGATCCTGTTAGGGCGGGGAGTCCGGAGTCCGGGAGCGTGTTCAGGAACCATACGACCACTTGATACTAGTTAAGGCGGTAGCGTGATCGCAAGCGTCTCTGAAAAAATGACAAGGCTTTCTTCCGGTTAAGAATTAAGAAGTGCGAACAGTTCCTTGGGCAGAATCAGTTCGGAGGCTCCTCGTCCATGCGCGTGCTTAATTCCATCGCTTGTCCAGCCCTTAGGATTGATAGGGTCACACGCTTTCCAACAGGAGCCTCGGCCACTCTATTCCGTAGATCCTTGCCATCCCTCACTGCTCGCCCGTCGATGGCGAGAATCACGTCCCCACTCTGGAGACCTGCCTTCTCTGCGGGGGAATTGGGGAGTGTTGCCGCCACCAGAGCCCCCTGCGTGTTGCTCAGAAGAAGCTGCTTGGCAAGGCCCGGTGTAAGCGGTCGCATCACAACGCCGAGCCACGGGTGGATCACACGACCGTGCTGGACGACATCCTCATAGACGCGGCGAGCCACGTTAGAAGGGATGGAGAAGCCAATGCCTTCGGATCCTCCGCTGCTACTGAGAATGAAGTTATTGATTCCGATGACCTTCCCGTGGATGTCGATCAGCGGACCGCCCGAGTTGCCAGGGTTGATCGTGGCGCTTGTCTGGAAGAACTCATTGGCCGCCTCGCTGGTAGTCCGGCGTCCCTTGGCGCTGATGATGCCTTGGGTCACGGTCTCCTGAAGACCGAAGGGATTACCTACAGCGAAGACCATCTGCCCCACCTTGACCTGCTCGGAGTCCCCCAGTTCAATCGGCATAAGGTTCTCGGCATCAACCTTGAGCACGGCGATGTCTGATCGCTGGTCAACGCCTGCGACACGGGCTGGAAGTGTGCGGCCATCACTCATCTGAACGGCAATCTGTGAGGCCCCGTTAATTACATGCCAGTTGGTGACGATCTGGCCGTCGGATGAGACGATCATTCCGGAACCCATCTTACTTGTTTTTGGAACCCCTCCTCCCCCGCCAAGACCAAAGAACTGACGTACCAAGGCCTCTCGGTCAAGTGCCGTTGTTGTGGTGATGCTCACCACGGAGGGGATGACGTGTTCGACCAGTTCGGTGAACTCGTTGTCCATGGTTCTCAGTGCTGGTGAAGAGAGGTTCTGATTCCGCTCGCCTGAGGAGAAAGAAAAAGGGCTTCTCAGTGATGTGACAGTCGCCTGGGGAATGACGGGATGCATTATTCTCCAGAAGGCCAACAGGCCGATACCTATCGAAAGCGCTAGCAGGAAAAGTAGGAAGAGAGGAAAATTGCCCCCCTTTTTTTTATCGGTGATCATTGGGCTGGATCGAGTTTCAGACTGGTCAGGATGGAATCTTTGAGTGCCTCAAGGGATCCTGTCTCATCTTTCGGCATCTGCCAGAGAATCACGGCAACGGTGCCGGTGCTATCGTTTGCCCTCATTTCTTCCGTGACCATTAGGGACTGGTCTCCCTGCACTGGAAAATCAAAGCGGATGTTATGGAACGCGCCTTCTTGAGATTCCCTCAGGGGAGAGGCTTCCTCACCAGCTTTCTCGAGGGCTTCACGGGCCATTGCCAGAGCATAGACGCTGGCTTTCTGATCCGAGTCCTTAGCCCCGTTTCGGTCGATGCTCATGCTAAGTCCCGTGGACCAAGTGTCTGCTTCAGAGGCGATTTTTTCCTTGGTGGCCAGGAGTACACCGCCATCAAGCAGGCTTCCTTGTACAAGGGTCCAATCCTCGGGAATGCAGATGGTCGCATGAATTTCCGGGATGGCACGTGGAACGAGTTTCGTCAGTTGCTTTGCTGGCTCTGTCTTGGATGATGACACCGGTGCATTCGTGGGCGTGGTTGTTGGTGTCGGGATCGGAGTCGCTTGAGAAATTAGGGGAGTTAGGGAACTTGTGGAAGTTGGGGATGAATTTTCCGCCACCACGCGGGGAAGGAATGTCGACAAGGCCGCACAGGATACAACCAGAAGTAACGACAGCGTGATGGTTGCGGGGTTTCTCATATTCCTCATGATGTTGGTATCGTAGGCAATGGAACATTCGGAAAGCGTTTACGCAACTCTTCGAGTGCCTTTTGCGCTTCAAATGGGTTGGCGGCCTTCTGGTAGGCAATGGCAGCCTTGGCTAAAGCCTTGGGCGTCAGTGTCGGATCATCATGGAGGAGGGCTGCCGTCATAAAGGCTTTGGCCGCTGAGTTATACTCCTTGCGTTCCATCAGGATGTCGCCACTTAGGATCCTAGCCTCGGCATTGATGGAACCCTCTGGTTGCAGAAGCATCGCCTCTTCAGCCATTGAGGCTGCTTGGGGAAGATTGTTCATGGATTGCTGTATCTTGGCGGCAACCAGAAGAGCCTTGGCTCTCGAAGCTGGTTCGCGCGCGAGTTTTAGGCATGCTTCAGCAGGTAGGAGTGCGGCATGATACTTACTTTGCGCTACCAGAGCCGAGGCAAGCGTTCCCTGGATCTCTGCATCCGAGGCACCGGGGAGTCCATCCTTCACGAGTGGGGAAAGAAAGTGCTCCGCACGTCTTGCATCACCGGTCTCCATCTCCCTCAGGCCGAGCCAACGACTTACCTCTGGCGGGATCAGGGAGGGCTTCAGGGCAGCAGCTTCCCGTGCTGCTTCTTCAGGTTTATTTTCGTAATAGAGGGCTAGAAGGATCCGAAGACCTGCTCTCTCCGCGAACTGCTTGGGATCGCCCGAGCGGGCAAGGGAGAGTTCGCTGACGGCCGTGGGGTAGTCCTTGTTCTCCATGGCTACCCATCCGATCCAGTAGTGCGCCTGAGCGGCGGCGGTACTCTTAGGGTAATCGCGAAGAAGCAGGGTGAGGGTCTCAACCATGCCCTTGTTGTCCTGCTTTTGGCCCAAGAGGAGTCCTTTCTGTTGAAGGGCCAACTCACGTTCCGCAGCCTTGGGATAGTGCTCCTGAAGCTGGGAGAAATCGGCAAGTGCCCCGGAAAAATCATTCCGTTGCTGTTTTAGAATACCCCGTTGTGCCAATGCCGCAGAAGAGCGGTCATCGTCCGGATAGGCTGTGAGAAAGCGTGAGAGAGCAGCATCGGCCGCGTCCTTGTCCCCGGCCTGAGTGAGTGCCCAAGCCTCCTTGTAAAGGATGTCGGGCTTGGAAGCGGTGGGGATCGAGTCGGTATCAATGGCATGGTAAAGTCCGGCAGCCTCCTTGAAGTTACCCTTTCGTAGGGTTTCTTCCGCCTTCAGCAGTTGGGCCCGTGCTCGATCACCTGGGTCCGAGGCGGTTAGGAGGTATTGGTCGATTTCCGCTGGCAGCGAGGGACTGCCCGATGCGTAGAGTGCCAGAAGACGTTGGAAAGCTGCTGCCGAGGCAGCCTTGCTTGCAGGAAACTCAGAAATAACCCGTTCGTAGTCGGCGAGTGCCTTGGCATTTTTTCCTGTTTTCCGAAGCGCATTTCCCCGTAGGAGAAGAATCTCAGGGGTGCTTGAGGGGTCTCCAGAGAGAGCTTTTTCGGCGGCCCTGATCACCCCCTCATCGTCGCCCGACTGGGCTGAGATCCGCAGGGATCCGAATGCGGCTATGCTTTGCCACTCCCCCGGATCTTGGGAGAAGGCGATGGTTTCGAAGAGTTTTTTTGCCTCCTTGGGATTACCTAGTTCCGCCTCCAAAAGGGCCGACTTTACCGTCGCTTCGGAAAATGTTTCCTTGGAAATCCCCGCTGTGTTGGAAGCGCTTACCTTGGGGCATGAGAGTAGCTGTTGGTACCAAACGAGCGCCTGTTTTTTATCATTCTCACTCCTGCTCACTGCGGCGCTGGAGGCAAGGTGAAGCAGGGCCTGCGCCTTGTAGGTACTATATTCGGATGCTTGGGCAAGGGAGATGAGGAGAGTCTGCGCCTGTTTTTTCTCGCCAGTATCGCTGATGCGCTCCCTGCAGAGGGCCTCCCTGTAGGAGGCTGCCAGCCGGATTGAGGGATCTTTGGCATTCTTGGAGGTGACGTTGAAATCATCGGCGGCATGAATGAAATCTCCCCGAGATTCGTTCATCTCCCCGATCCTGAATGATGCGGAAGGTCTGAACTCCCCAGTGGGATAGTCACTGAGGAGATGGTGAAAAGAGGACTCTGCGGCAACCATGCTTCCCATTTGACGCTGCAATTCACCAAGTCGGTAGATGGCACGCTCCCTGCCCGGTGTATCGCGAGAGGCCATGGCGAGGAACTTCTCGTACTCTGTGACAGAGGCTTCGGGTTGTTTCTTACCAAAGCATTCATCCGCTATGGTCAGTTGTGCAGTTGCAAGTTCTGCGGGACTCTGTGAATGTAAGGGAGCGATCCTGAGGCTTCCCATGGGGTCTGGGGTTCGGTCAGGGTAATGGATCGGAGCGTTTGCAGGAAGAGGTATAGGGGCTAGAGAAGTAGGTATCGGTGTTCCTACCGGCAGGGCCTTCATCACACGCGGAGCGGAGGGCTGCGCAACCGAGGAATTATAAGAGGCTGGATTGCCTTCGACAGGGAGAGCCCGTCTTACTTCGGGTTCGGTGCCAAGCGTGAGATTACCTGATATGTTCTGCGTCTGCGCGGAGAGTGAGAACGCCGCAGCAATCAGGAGAGGAAGAAACAGATTTCCCTGAAGATCCTTCATCCTCACGGCGTTGGGTTTTTTTCAGGAGCCGATGTGGCAAATGCCACGTTCCAGATATTGGCACGGCGGCAGAGATCAAGGGTGCTCACGATATGCCCGTAATCGACACGTTGGTCCCCGCGCAGCACAACGGCCTGATCGGGATAAAGGGACGCTACTTTGGCAAGTGCTTCAAGCAGTTCGTCTGGGTTCATGGTGCGGCGGTTCATCACAAGCTCTCCGTCGGCCTTCACGTTGATGATCACCTCGCCGACGGAAGCCCGCTGTTCCTTGGCCTCACCTGCAGAGGGCATCTGCACATCTAGTTCCCTCTCCTGTCGAGCAAAACTCCAAGTCAGCATGAAGAAGCCAAGGAGAACTAGTAGGATGTCAACCATCGGGGCAATCAGAAATCCCCTCTGCTCAGGTTGGGAGCGCGTTCGGAAATTCACGGTTGATGCCTGGCGACTCAGATACCCGAATTCTTTTTACGAGCAATGACCATTTTCACCAGCAGAATCCCCGTTGCACCCTCAATTTCGGAAATCATCTCCTGAACCCTCCCTCGGAACCAAGCATAGGCTGCCATGGCCGGGATACCCACGATCAGTCCTGCGGCAGTTGCAACGAGCGCCTCGGCAACTCCCTCGGCAAGGAGCATCGGGCGGGATGCCGCCACATCATTGGCCATGACGCTGAAGGATCGAATCATGCCAAAAACCGTTCCCAGTAGGCCTAACATCGGGGCGATGGTGGCGATGTCCGCAAGCCAAGCCACTCTCTGGTTCAGGACAGCGGCCTCGCGATTTCCCTCCGTTTGTGCAATTTCACGGAGTTGATCATCCGTGGCCGTGGGATTCTTGGCTAGAAACTCCAACATGCGCGTCATGAGAGCGGCAACGATATCGCGGTGACGGTTGGAAATGGCCAGCAACCCCATCAGATCTCCCTTTGAGAGCAAGGCTTCGGCGGTGTTCATGTAGCGTGAACCGGCAACGGTATTCCGCCTGAGGGTAACAAGATAGAGAAGGACCAGAGCCAGAGTAACGACTGAAAGGATCAGCAGTGGAATCATGACCATGCCACCGGCCGATATGAGTTTGGAGAGAGTCTCCGGTGAGGTTCCTTTCATGGCGAGGGAAGGAAGGAAGCTCATTGGCTCAGTTACTGTCTTCGTCCCGGCAGCTTGAAGGGCTCCCGGAAGTAGGAGAAGCGCCCATGGTTTGAGGTAGTATCGTATGGAGGTCATGGTGCGTTGAATGAGCATGATGAGTGGAAATAGTTTAATCGATCCCTCTGATCAATCAAGGTCGTCCCGAATCCATCCCTCTGGATTGGCGCAGATATTAAGCTAGGCAAGTTGACTGAGGTTTCCCCTCTCCATCTGGTGGATAAGAGATCCCCCTGGAAGAACTATTCCCGAGAGATCCGTCGTGCTTAGGAATGCTTGGGAACCCTCTGGGATTCCTTGTAACAAGGCATCTCTACGACTCCGATCAAGTTCCCCGAAGATATCATCGAGTAAAAGAACCGGAGGAATGCCGTTTTCCCGTGTCAGGAGGCCTGATACAGCAATTTTCAATGCCAGGGCAATGGTGCGCCTTTGCCCCTCGGAGGCAAAGGATCCTGCTGGAATTCCATTGAGTTTCACCCAGACATCATCCCGCTGGGGGCCAACGCGTGTTTGGCGAAGACGAATTTCCTCGTTGCGGCTGAGCTCCAGTGATTCGAGAAGGGGGGACTCCGCTCCTGGGATGTAGCTGATCAGGAGATCCTCTCCGGAAATCTTAAGGCACGATTCCGCGGCAAGCGGGGCCAAACCGGAGACAATATTCTTGCGCTCGGCCATGAGCCGTTCGCCCGCTTCGGCGAGAGGTATATTGTAGGCCTCGATTTCACGCCGGGATCTTCCCTCCCGAAGCAAGAGATTCCGTGACCTGAGCGCCCGGTCATAGGTTTTCAAGTCGCGTCCGTAGTTTCCCTCTTTCTGCAGGCCGATGCTATCGAGCAACTTTCTCCTCAGGTCGGCCGTCCCGTTCACCAGCGAGAGATCATCGATCCCAAACCAGACAATACGTGCCTTGGAGAGATACTCCGAGGAGGAGAGTTGGGCTACGCCGTCGAGTCGAAGCGCTCGCACGGGGGGAATGCAGGAGAGAGATAGACGGACGCGATCCGCCGCATCTCTATTTCCGGTCAAGTCGAAGCAATTTTCAGCACTTCCCTCCAGCAGTCCTTCCAGGCCGAAACCCTCTCTGCCGAAGCGGACCATCTCTGCAAGGTTAGCGGTACGAGGCGAACGCAGACGCAAGAGTACGCAGACAGCCTCCAGCACGGAGGTCTTGCCTTGGGCATTTTCTCCGATCAGAAAGTTGAGGCCCGGCCCGGGCGTGTACTCCAAGGACTCGAAACAGCGAAAGCTCCTCAGGATCAGATGATTGATCTTGCTCACGTTGCGTTGCAGATTGGCATTTCCTCCTCCCCGAGGAGGAAGGCTATCTTAGGGCTGCCAGAACGGGGCCCGGATAAATTCCGAGAGCAAGGATCCCCGCACCCAGGAGGGCGATGAGGAGCTTGATTGTCATGGAAACTGGTATAGGAGTCTCTTCGGTTGGTTGCTGCCAGTACATGGCACGTGCAACTTTGAAGTAGTAGTAGAATCCCGCAGCCACAGTGATGCAACCTATCGCCACGAGGCCGAAATGTCCTTGCTTCAGGGCGACTTCAAAGATCAGGAACTTTCCGACGAATCCCGCTGTGAAGGGGATGCCTGCCAAAGAAGCCATAGCTAGCAACATGGCGCCGGCCAGGAGAGGGGAGCGCTGGGAGAGTCCGTTGAAACGAGAGATCTCCTCACCCCCCGTGGCCTCGGCAACCACCATCAGGACTACGAACGAAAGAAGTGTCATGATAAGGTAGGCGGCGAAATAGAGACCTATTGCCGGGATTGCCATGAGTGAACCGAGGCTTGCGACACCCATGAGGAGATAACCCGCGTGCGCCACGCTTGAGTAACCGAGCAGGCGCTTCATATTCGTCTGGGGGATGGCGGCGAGATTTCCGAAGATCAGCGTGACTCCTGCGAGCAGGGTGACGACGGCATAAAGCTTGTGAGCGAGCACAGGTGCCGTCTCGAGAGCCACAAGCAGGCGGAGCAGGACAACGAATCCCGCTGCCTTTGAGGCCACTGAGAGGTAGGCGGTCACCGGTGTAGGAGCCCCCTGATAGACGTCAGGTACCCAGAACTGGAAGGGGAAGGCACCGATCTTGAAACTCAGTGCAACAAGGATCATGGCCACACCGAAGAGGAGCGGTAACGTGGATGTTTCCGGCAACGTTGAGATTGCCTGAGGTAAGGTGGTGATATTGGTCGTCCCGGTGACGCCGAAGATCCAAGTGATCCCATAGACAAAAAATCCCGTGGAAAGTGCGCCAAGAATCAGAAACTTGGTGCCCGCCTCGAGGCTGGCAGTATTCTGTCTCAGATAGGTCGAGAGGACGTACAAGGTGATCGTGGCCAACTCAAGTGCCACGAAGATCATGATGAAGTCGATGGCGGAGACCATCCACATCAATCCGGCGCAAACAAAGAGCGGCAGGATGGTGAATTCACCGACCCCTGCACCCTCCTTCTCGGCTGGGAGGTAACGAGAAAGTACAGGCTTGAATCCTGGGCTCATCAGCAGGACGACGATCGTGGAAAGAAGTAGGAAACGGGTGAAAAAGACTGAGAGGATGTCCGATGTCAGAAAAGCTGAGTCGGGACTCCCGGCGACCGGACCTTGTAAAGGTAGGAAACTCAGAAACAGGATGATGGACAGTCCGGCGGCACCGAGGTAGGCGAGGTAATCCTTGTTTGTGCGGTCAATAAAAGCCTCGGCAAGCAGAAGCAGGATACCCAGACCGACGACGGCGAATTCTAGAGAAGTAGTGTTCACGGGATTTTGATCAGCGCGGGTTCGTCACAATTTCATCGGGGGAGGATGGTGCCGACCATGTTCAGGATAATCTGGGGATAAAATCCCGCAATCATCAGCGGAACCAAGAGAAGAATCACGCTCCACTTCGCCGATGGGGCGATATCAGTGAGTGACTCCCAGCGCTGAGCGATGGGGCCCCAGAAAATATTACGGTAGGCACGAAGCATGTAGATCGCGGAGATAACCACACCCCAAACGCCGATGATGATGGCGACGACCATGAGTGGTCCGTAGATCGAGGATACCGTCGCCCCGAAAAACACGAGGATCTCACCGGCAAAGTTTGCGAAGCCCGGCAGCCCGACCGATGCCATCGCGGCGAAGCCGAAGAGAAGGCCGAGCACGGGGGTAACTTTACCAAGACCTCCGAGCTCCGAATAGTCGAGTGTCCCTGTTCTGCGGCGAATCTCACCACAAAGGGCGAAGGCGGCAGCCACGGAGAGGCCGTGCGCAAACATGAGGAGAGCAGCACCATTGATACCCATCACGGTCAGGGAAGCCAATCCCAGGAAGATGTATCCCATGTGCATGACACTTGAGTAACCGATCGTCCAGTCGAGGCGCTTCTGAGCCACGGTGACATAGCCGATGTAGAGAATATTACCGATCAGCATCAGGACAAGGAGCGCATTGAACTGCTGGATGGCCTCCGGAAAGAGGGGGAGGCAGATCCTGATGAGGCCGTAGAGTCCGAACTTCTTGAGCACGCCGGAATGCAGCATGGCCGCCGGGGTGGGGGCGCACGCATACGCCGGAGGAGCCCAGGAGTGGAATGGGAAAAGCGAAACCAGCGTCCCGAATCCCACGAGAAGCAGAAGATAGATCCAGGAGGCCGGGTGAAATGTCCCGGTGAGAGCCAGTTGATCAAGTTGACGGAGATCGAAAGTCCGCATCCCCGAGGGGAGGCTCAGGTAGAGGGAGATGATCCCGATCAGCAGGACAAAGCTGGCGCCACCGAGGTAGATCGTCGCCTTCCAAGCGGCAGCCTGACGATCACCCGATCCCCAGACGCCGATTAGGATGAAGGTCGGGATCAGGGCCAACTCGTGGAAGGAATAGAGGAAGAGGACGTCAAGCGTGGAGAAGGCTCCGATCACACCTGCCGAGATGAA
>WBXH01000031.1 GCA_008933015.1 Verrucomicrobiota bacterium
CCTTGGTGACATACAGGTCGCATTCATTGAGTCGCCAGTCTCCGATAGCATTCTCCGCCTGCGTGATCGCGAGCATCTCGGCGTGGGCTGTCGCGTCCTTGAGGGTCTCCACGAGATTGGAAGACCGGGCGATTATCCTGCCCTCCCTGACCACCACGGCACCGATGGGTACCTCCTCGGCTTCGTAGGCCTTCACAGCCTGACGCAGGGCCTGCCCCATGAAATAAGTGTCGCTGTTGAGATCGATGATCGGCTCCTCATCCGGAGTGAACAATGTGATGTCGGCGGGGTCATTCATGCTTTATTTAGCGCTCAGGCTGCTGAACATGACATCCACGGTGCCGTTGGTGGCCTGAGGATAACAACCGGCCTTAAAGTAGTTCTGATAGGGCCAGAATGCCAGTGATCGGGTGACTTTCAGTTGGCCGTCGGCAAGAACCTTGAGCTGTCCACCTTCCACCACTACATCAATCTTTACCGGCTTGGGTCCAAGTCCCTTGACCAGCATGGTGGTGTCGTTCTGCGTGCCGGCGCTGTCGGTCTTAATGATGGCCACCAGGTCCCCGTCATTGAGTGCAACCCTGAGCAGTGGGGGAGCGTTCTTTTTATCATCGGTCATGCCGTGGATCTGGACCACGGTGACCTTGTCGGGAGAGAGGTGGGAATCCGTGTGCACCACGGCGGAGAGGGCGTGGCTCTCATTGGCCCTCCAATTCGGAAGATGCCTCAACTCGGATCGGACGAAATGGGTGTTGGGAGTCGTACCTTTCTCGGCGGCATCCAAATGAAAGCACATCTCCTTGCCGGCACTAAGTTCAAAATATTTGGAAGCATATCCTTGGAGGGCCTTGATCTCGACGGGCCCGGGAATATTGATTTTCCAGTCCCGAAGATCGAAGCTGTTAGACGGCGGGGCAAAGCTCTCGCTCCTTGCAGAAAGGGAAGTGAGTTCCAACGTTGCCAGAAGTAGAATGAGTAGTTTTTGCATCATGTGGGTGGGAGATGCGCGATCACCCATCTCTGGGATAGCCTAAGCGCCCAAGACGCGCTAGAAAATGCCCATGCCCGCATCGCTTATTGCTCCTTCCATTCTGGCCAGTGATTTCTCCCGACTCGGTGATGAGGTGGCTGATATCACGCGCGCAGGCTGCGACTGGATCCACTGCGACGTGATGGATGGTGACTTCGTCCCGAACATCTCCTTTGGCGCCCCAATCGTGGAAGCATCCTCTCGCCACACGAATCTTCCGCTTGATGTCCACCTTATGATCCAGCGGCCGGACCGTTATCTGGAGCAGTTCCTCGGAATCCGAGGCGTGGAGTCGGTGACGTCGCACCTCGAGGCGAACCACGATGCCGGGATCACGCTCGACCGGACTCGAGCGGCTGGAAAAAAAGCCGGTCTCTCGATCAAGCCCGGAACGCCTCTGGATCAGGCTCGCCTGCTCTTCGGTCGGTTCGACATTCTGCTGGTAATGACGGTCGAGCCCGGCTTCGGCGGACAGCCCTTCATGACTGATATGCTCGGTAAAATCCGCGAGGCTGCTCGGCTCCGCGAGGATCTCGGGCTCGGATTCCAAATCGAGGTGGATGGCGGGATCAACGTGGAGACGGCAGCTCTCTGCCGCGAGGCCGGAGCAGACGTCATGGTGGCTGGCACCTCGGTCTTCAAAGCAGCCGACCGCGCGGCAGAGATCCGCAAGCTGCGCGGGTAACAGCTCGCCGCCGCCGCGTATCAGCTCAGCTGAAAAAAAGTTCTCGGATGAGTTGGACGAGTCCGGCCGCGCCGAAAACAAGGCTCACAACCCAGAGCCCTTTTTTTCGCGTGATGGCCGAGATGGCGCCGATGGCGATGGCGATCTGAAAGAGCGTGACCCCGTTGGCCAGCGTCATTCGCTGGGCTAGTCGATGGGACGACGCCTTCTGCTTCTCTTCAGCGCTCACTTTGATCTCAGCCATTTCTTTTTCGTAGCGCGCCACTTTATCGATATCGGCCTGGGAGGACGTTGTTCCGTTCAGTGCGCAAAGAGTCTCTATCTTGGCGCTTAGGACCGCCCCCTTGATGCTCTTGGCCTGGTAATAAGACCACTGATCGGATGCATGAATCTGATCCACCAAGGCCTCGTCCGCACGTTCCCCAGCGAGGTAGCCCGTCACGGCCGCAAGCGCAGCGATCAGGGCCGTCGTGAGGGCGATGCGCGTGAGCAACCCCTCCCTTGCCTCGGAGGCCCTCTCACTCAGGCCTTCCTGAAGGTCGCGGACGGTCTCCTCGGCGGGGTTCTCCATGTTGGAGGTTAAATGTGAATGGCGTGACCGAGAGCTGCCTCCGTCGCCTCGAACATGGCCTCACTCAAGGTGGGGTGCGCATGGATCGTGGAGGCAATATCGTCGTAGGTGGCTTCTAATGTGATCGCCAAGCCCATCTCGGCGATCATCTCCGTGGCGTCTGCGCCGATGATGTGAGCTCCGACTAACTCGCCGTGAGGCTCGTTGAAGAGAAGCTTCACGAAGCCGTCGGTGTCGCCGACGGCCATCGCTTTGCCACTGGCCTGGAACGGGAACTTGCCGATCTTGACGGTGAGTCCCTTCTCCTTGGCGGCGCGCTCGGTGAGTCCCACACTCGCAACTTGAGGATGGCAGTAGGTGCAACCGGGGAAGGTCCGCTTGCGGGCAGGCACACGCTTGCCGAACATTCCCTCGACCGCCTGTACCGCCTCCCAACTTGCAACGTGGGCGAGCCATGGGGGCCCGATAATATCACCGGCTGCGTAGACTCCCGGAATGCTGGTCTCGTATCGGTCATTGACTGCGAGGTAACCCTTCTCATCGAGCTTGAAGGGAGCTGCTCCATCGGGAAGCAAAGGGGTGACACCGATAGCGACCAACGCAACGTCCGCTGTTAGTGACTCATTCGCCCCGCCCGAGACGGTGATGCTGACGCCCTCCTTGGTGGTCTCAGCCTTCTCGACCTTGGTGCCCGTAAGAATACGAATGCCCTGTTTGGTAAGGGATTTGGCAAGGGCAACGGAAACCTCGGTGTCCTCGACCGGAAGGATGTTGGGCATCATTTCGACGACCGTTACCTTGGTGCCGAATGCATTGAAGAAATAGGCAAACTCGATGCCGATTGCTCCTGCCCCGATTACGATGATCTCCTTGGGCTGCTTTGCGAGGACCAGGGCATGACGGCTTCCGATGACGCTTGTTCCATTGAACGCAAAGCCGGGCATTTCCTTGGTAACGACCCCCGTGGCTATGAGGATCTTGGCTGCAGTGTGTGATTGTTCCGAACCGTCGGCTCCCTTGACATCAACGGTGCCGGTCTTCGGAATGGAGGCGTCGCCTTTGATGTAGTCGACCTTGTTCTTCTTGAGCAGAAATTCGATTCCGCCGGCAAGCTTGTCGGCCACCTTGCGCGAGCGGCCGATCACTTTGTCCCAATCATACTTGAGTTCAGTGACTTCGAGACCGAAGTCCGCCGCGTGCTGACCAATCTGGGTGTAGAGCTCGGCATTCTTGAGGAGAGCCTTCGTTGGAATGCAACCCCAGTTGAGGCACGTGCCTCCGGCGCGTTCTTTCTCAACAACGGCAACGCGCTTGCCGAGTTGTGCGGCGCGGATTGCGCCAACATAGCCGGCGGGTCCGCCGCCGATGACGATAAGGTCGTAAGGTGTGGTAGCCATAAGTGCCCCTAGATTCCTTGTCCGGGGACCATGCGTCAAAAAGATTCTCTCTGCCAGGGCAATCGGCTTTCCAACTTACCTCAAATCCTTTGCGAGGGAGGAATTGCTGTGACACCATCCTCCATCATGCAGATTACGCTCTCCCTTATCGGCGATGTCCCAGTGTTCCATCTTTCCGGAAGGCTCGACGTGACGACTTCTCCCTCGCTCGAAGAACGGATCAAGCCGCTGGAGGAAAACATCGGTCAAAAGATGATCTTCAACTGCCAAGAGCTGACCTACGTCAGCAGTGCCGGACTGCGTGTCTTCTTATCGGCGCAGCGCCAGTGTGCTGCCTCAAACGGTGGCGTAGCTTTTGCCGCACTGAGTCAACCTGTCGGGGAACTATTTTCGCTAGCGGGTCTCGACGGCCTCTTTATTATTGAGTCTACCATTGAGGGGGCTGCTGCGCGGTTGGACAACCCAGAGAACATTTCCTAGAGACTACTGCTGGCTTTTTTCCTGCTCACGCAAAGAGTTCAACTCGGTTTTCTTCATCCAAATCGAGAGCACAGAAATGTCGGCCGGCGTAATGCCGCTGATCCGAGAGGCCTGACCGAGCGTGCCGGGTGCGTAATCTCGGAACTTTTGCCTTGCCTCCAGTCTCATGCTGGGAATCGCATCGTAATCAATCCCTGCGGGAATAAGGGCCTCCTCTTGCTGACGATGCCGTTCAATTTGATCCTGCTCACGGCGTAGGTAACCCTCGTATTTGAGGTCCGTTTCCACCAGATCCCAGATCTCGGGCTTGTAACGTCTGAAAAGTTCAAGGGGAAGTTTGCTTGGTGTGTTCTCGGAGCGCTTGAGCCACTGGGCCAACGGGATCCCGTCATGGAGCGACCTAGATGTTTCAGCGAACAGCGCCTGCAAGGCGGCTTGCTTTGCTAAAAAGGAAGTTTTCCGATACTCACAGGCCATACCTAGATCTAAAGCCCTCTCCGTCAATCGGATATCACAATTATCTTGGCGTAGTCGCAACCTGTATTCGGCGCGGCTGGTGAACATTCGATAGGGTTCTGGCGTTCCCCTAGTGATGAGATCATCAATCATTACTCCAATGTAGGCCTGATCTCGGCCGAGCATAAAAGGATCTCGTTGCTGCACCTTTAGGGCGGCATTGATTCCGGCTATCAAGCCCTGCGCGGCCGCTTCCTCATAGCCTGAAGTTCCGTTGATTTGGCCTGCAAAATAGAGGCCTTCGATCTTCTTGGTTTCCAAGGTCGCGTGAAGTTGGTGGGGAGGGCAGTAGTCGTATTCGACAGCATATCCAGGACGGAGAATCTCCGCCTTCTCCAGTGATGGGATCGATCGTATAAAATCATACTGCACCTCGTACGGTAAGCTGGTTGAAACCCCATTGACGTAAATTTCCCCGGTGTGCCTTCCCTCTGGTTCCAGAAAAATCTGATGTCGTGTCTTATCAGCAAACTTAACCACCTTATCCTCGATCGATGGGCAGTACCTGGGTCCCACTCCATCAATCACGCCTGCATAGAGCGGGGAAAGGTGGAGGTTCTTGCGAATGATCGTGTGCGTTTCTTCGGTGGTGAAGGTAATCCAGCAGGGGATTTGTTCCACATGGAACATTCCATCATGGAAGTGATTGAGCGTGTGAAGATCATGATGACCTTTTTCAATGGATTCAGGAATGTGTGAGAAGAGCGGTTCAGGTGTATCTCCGTCTTGACGTTCACAGCGGGTGAAATCAATCGATTTGGCCAATAAGCGGCAAGGGGTCCCTGTCTTGAAACGCCCCACTTCAAAACCTAGCTCCTTGAGGTGATCGCTGAGGGTGGATATTAATTCTCCCATCCTTCCTCCTGTCTGTGTCTTCATTCCCACATGTAGGAGACCGCGCATGAAGGTTCCGGTAGTAATCACCACTGAAGAGGCTAAAAAGCGGAGTCCTAGGTTGGTCTCTACCCCTGTAATTTTATCTCCTCGAACCAGGAGGTTGGTAATATTTGCTTGTTTGAGTGAAAGGTTAGGGAGGTTCTCCAACAAAGATTTGAGGCGAAACTGATAGGCTTTCTTATCGCACTGAGCCCGTGGTGCTCGGACGCTTGGCCCTTTAGAGGCATTTAGCATCCTAAACTGAATACCTGTAGCATCCGTATTCAGTCCCATGACCCCACCAAGTGCATCTATTTCACGAACCATATGCCCCTTCGCTAATCCCCCAATAGCAGGATTACAGGACATCTGACCGATCGTGTCAGCATTTTGAGTGAGAAGAAGTGTTTTGCAACCCAACCTGGCCGCGGCATGGGCTGCTTCTATCCCTGCATGGCCTGCACCTATGACCAATACATCAAAGTGATCAGGATAAGTGTACATAGAAATTTGTTCCACATGGAACTTTTTTATAAGAGTTTGACTTTAAACACATTAGTAAATTTATTATGCGTGTGTACCTTCCTGGAGATCAGGGTGAGTGTTTCGTGTGAAGAAGTGTGGTTTTCTTAG
Organism: Verrucomicrobiota bacterium; assembly: GCA_008933015.1. Classification (GTDB taxonomy): domain Bacteria; phylum Verrucomicrobiota; class Verrucomicrobiia; order Chthoniobacterales; family UBA6821; genus UBA6821. The sequence continues at coordinate 6,189 of WBXH01000031.1, forward strand.
TAAACTTGTTTCATGGAACAAGAGATTGAGATCTTCAACACTTAGCATTGGGAAGGATTCACACCCAATCATCTTCTCCAACTCCTTTCTCTTGAAGGTTTTGATCGTTCTAGGAAAGGTTTACTCACACTCTTATGGTTAAGAAGATCTTTTTCTAAAAATGGAAAAATCCATTAAAGATGTGTGTAACTACTCCAACAAGGAATCTAAACACAAAGGTTTCAACGACCCTTTTTGAGTCACTTGTAGGCGCTGAGTCTTTGAAGATTCCTTTCCGTAGCTTAAGGGATTCATTAGATTAAGGTCTTTATGGCTACGGTATCGTTAAAACAGGAACAAAAGGGAACAAAATCCATTTTTCTTTGGTTGTTTGTCTTAGCGTTACTTGTTTCGTTGGGTGTGCACTTTCTTTTCTTTGAAACAACACAATCTTGGGTGATCTCCGGCTTCTCTCCGGACGCATACGACCAGATCATCCCTAGGACATTCCGGATGAAGAGGGTGGAAATCGATCCCAAAGTTTTGGAGGTTCAAGTTGAGGTCGACAAAAAGACTTTGTTACCGCCAGTCCAATTGGATCAGGAGAGACCCTTTGATAGGGTTCAGGAACAGGCGAACGAGCAGACCCCACTTTCCAAACCGAAGGAACTGAATCAGGAACTTTTGCCTCGCGAAATGCCAGGTATGGCAACGGCTACAATGGAGGGAGCAAAGATACTGGCGGGAATCCAGATGCCTGCAGACGCAGGGAAGAATCCCGCGTTGAAAACAATACTGGAACCACCTGGGTCTGATGATATGGCGTTACCAACGATCCCGATAGGAAAAGGGGAAGAAGAAAAAAAATACAGTTCTTTGGACGCCCTCTTAGCCGGTAAAGAAACCGTTACTTCGGCAACTGCACCCATCTTGATGCCGACCGATCTCCTCTTCGGCTACGACGCCGATATACTCAAGCCAGAAGCAGCTCAAGCCTTGGCAAAACTAGGTGCACTCATTCAAAGGAATGCACTGGCCAAATTTAGAATCGAAGGGCACACAGACTCCTTTGGAAATGATGACTATAACAATGCACTCAGTCTGCGCCGAGCAGAGGCCGTCCGGAGATGGCTACAAGAAAAAATGGGCATAGATCCCAACTTGATGACCACCGCAGGCTTCGGTAAAAGCAGGCTTTTGGCCCCGGCATCGGGAACAGTCGATGATCAGCAGATCAACCGGAGGGTTGAGATTGTGATCACGAGCCAATAAGGAGAGAATACTTTATGGAGGGAATTGTTCCGTTATCCGAGCATCGTGCCCAAATTCAGCGCGAGGTCGCCAAGAAATTGTCAGCCGTGCTGGATGGGCAGAAAGAACTTCCCATTCAGCAACTCCTCACGTTCAGAAAGAGGGAGGAGCATAGACTCAAAATCTGGCATCGTGCAGGAGGAGGAGGCAGGGAGATTGCAGGGCGAAGATCCGAGATGGTGGACATCCTTCTCCGCGAGATATTTCGGTTTGCGATCCATAAGGAAATTCAGGAATCCGGGAATAAAGAAATGCCCGGTCTCGTGGTGAGCGCTTTCGGAGGCTACGGACGAAAGGAACTTAACCCGTTCAGCGACGTCGATATTACATTCCTTCATGAAGGGGAAAAAACTACCCCATCAATGGAGAAAGTGGTCACCACCTGTCTGATGGCACTTTGGGATCTGGGATTCAAGGTCGGCCATGCCACGCGTTCTATCCGAGGAACCATCGAACAGGCCAACAACGATATGATGGCCAAGACGGCCATGTTGGAGAGTCGCTGGCTAGCGGGGGAAAAAAAAATCTTCGAGGAATTCCGGCAGAAATTTGAACGTGAATGCGTCAAGGGTCAGGAAAAAAGCTACATTCTTTTCCGACTGGAAAACATGAAGGAACTTCGTGCCAAATATGGTGCAAGCGTCTTCATGCAGGAACCGAATATCAAATCGGGTTGCGGCGGGCTTCGGGACTATCAAAACCTACTTTGGACGGGCATGTTCCACTCTGGAGCCTACAATTTGGCACGGCTGGTCGAGGAACACATCCTGCATGGAAAGGAGCGAAAACTTCTCGAGGAGTCCCATGATTTCCTCCTCCGAGTGAGGACTGAAATGCATTATCAGACGGGACGGGCAGCGGACCAGTTGACGCTTCAACTCCAAGGCAAAGTGGCCACGGCATTGGAGTACCCCGAAAAAAATATTCTCCGGAGGTGCGAAGCCTTCATGCGCGACTATTACCGACATACACGCGAAGTTCACCTTATCACGACGCTAGCCTTGGGGCACATCCGCGAACAGCGGGGAATGAAGACCACCTTTCTCGGCAAGTTGCTTGGCCGGGGCGAGAAAACGGTGGATGAAATGGAGATCAGGGAGGGAGAGCTTTTCCCCAAATCCAGGGATATCTTCAACAAAGATCCATCCCGGATGATGAGGGGCTTCCAATTGGCCCAGAAGCGGCAGCTGAAATTTTCCGCCGAGCTAGGAGATCTGATCAAGCGGCGACTCAAACTCGTAGACCGGACCTTTCAATATGATAAAGAAATTCGGACGGTCTTCCTGGATATCCTCTCCCGCAAGGGGGAGGTGGGACGGATCCTCAGGCTCATGCACGACCTAGGCTTTCTGGGTAAATATTTACCGGAGTTTGCACCGCTGACCTGCCTTGTTCAGCACGAATTTTTTCACCGCTACACGGCCGATGAGCATACGCTCCGATGCATCGAAAAAATTGATGAATTGCTCTTCACCAAGGATCAAAAACTCCAGCGATACGGAGAACTCTTCAGGAGAATTGAGGACCCAGCAGTCCTTTACCTCGCCATGCTTCTTCATGATACGGGCAAAGCCGCAAACACTCGTCACCACGAGGCGGAAAGCGCTCTGGCCGCGCTCAAAGTATCCCGCAGGCTTCAACTTGGAACGAAGCGGCTGAAGATGCTTGTCACGCTGGTGGATGCACACGGGGAGATGAGCGGCGTGGCACGATCGCGAAATATCGACGATCCTGCGACGGTGGAGGAGTTCGCACAGATCATCAAGGATCCAATCATTCTGGATGCCCTCATGGTTATCACGCTGGCCGACGGCATGGGCACCAGCGACGAGGGATGGAGTGACTGGAAGGAGCAGTTGGTCTGGAAGCTCTATCATGAGACAAGAAAGTGCCTCCGCGATAGCGAGGGCTTCCTGCAGGAACGCAACAAGCGTCGCGAAGATCTCCATCAGCAAGTGACAGAAAGTCTGCCCGCGGGATACAGGGAGGAGGAGGAGGTCCACCTCGACGGAATGCCCGAGCGCTACCTGCAAGCCAAGGATGCCAGGGAAATTGCGGGTCACATTCGCCTCTTCCGCAGATTTTTAGAACAAGGGCTAGCGGAGGATGGACCGAACCTTGAGCCTATTGTCGAGTGGATTGATCACCCCGAGGCCGGATACTCAGAGGTTCTCGTGTGCGGCTGGGATAGAGAGCGATTGCTAGAGCGCCTGTCCGCCGCTTTTCTGGGAGCTGGTATCAACGTGCTGGGTGCTGATGTCTTCACACGCAAGGATCAGTTGATCCTGGATATCTTTAAGGTTTCTAATCACCGCAACGATCCACTTCCCAGTGAACGCGACCGCAAACAGTTCGAACAGCGGCTGAGTGAGTTGCTCATGGCGCCGGGAAGTCGACTGGTTCCGGAACCAACAAAACCGGTTCGTCTTGAAAGGAATGTGTCCACGACTCCCGAGGACGAAGAGTTACCGGTCTGGGTAAAGCTCAATAACACTGCACATCCGGCATGCACGATTCTGGAGGTTCAGGCCCCTGACCGAATAGGGCTCCTCTACCACCTGCTACGCGCCATCTCGCACGGTGGAATCTCCATTGAGGCAGCACGCATTGCAACTGAACAGAAAGCGGCCCTAGATGTTTTTTATCTCCGGACCAAGGACGGAGGAAAGATTGTGGAGAAAAATTTGCAGATGAGGCTGGAGAGGCGGCTGCGCCTAGCCTCCGCAAGAGCCAACTCCGAGGGAAAACGATGAGCTTGCGGTCATCGTTGATCATGAGTTGGAGAGGCTCCCTCCGACCCTTGATCCTTCGCCCTCATGCAGCGATGCTTGGTATCCTCAGTATAGCCCTAGGAGTGACAGTATTTTTGGCGATTACGATCGCCAACCGAAGTGCGGTGGAGAGTTTTCATCATGCGTTTTCCATTATTACGGGCCGTGCGGATCTAGAAATTCGCGGGAGGATTCCGGAAGCAGTGCTTCCCGAAGTACAAGCCTGTTCCGGCGTGGAAGCAGCGACACCCTTGATCGAGGCCATGGTAACGCTTCCAGATTACCCCGGTGAGTCGCTGCATCTGGTGGGAATCGATCCCTTTACCGCAAGCGACCTCCTGCCGATGAAGCCAGCCTTCGGTTCCAACGACCAGGGGGCCTTGGGCGAATGGCTCGCGCGTAACGACAGCGTTGCCTCGAGTGAGGGATTCCTGTCGCGCCACCATCTTAAAAAGGGAGATTTTCTCACCCTTCAGGGTCCCGGAACGCCCCGCCAGGTTCAGCTCAAGTATGTTTTGCATCATGATGAAGGGACAGCTGCATCCGGCGCCGGAGTTGTCGCAATGGATCTTGCAATCGCTCAGGAATGGGTCGGCCAAGCTGGGACGCTGACGGCCATCCTTATCAAGCTCCGGAATCAAGAAGATCGAACGGAGGTGATGGAGCGGCTCCGGCACCTTCTGCCATTGGATATCACGGTGGAGCCACCCGCCATGCGTACCAAGCAGGTGGATATCATGCTCTCCGCATTCCGCCTAAACCTGACGGCGTTGAGCCTAGTTTCGCTCATGGTGGGAATGTTCTTCGTCGGAAATTCCGCAGCCGCCTCGGTCGTCAGGCGCCGCGTTTCGCTCGGCATTATGAGAGCGGTGGGAATGGGGCGCTCGACCATCCTGCAGATGGTGTTACTGGAAGCCGCTTTCAGTGGAGTCGTCGGATCCATGCTCGGCGTGCTGATTTCACCGCTCCTCTCAGCCTTGCTGGCGGCACCAGTGGCGCGGACCGTGACCTCCCTCTACCTACCGGTGGAAGCGCACGGAGGTTGGCCCAGTGTGCCGGAGATGCTTGCGGGAGTTGTGATCGGGACGGGGGCCTCCATGGTTGCTGCATGGATTCCGGCGCGGCAAGCCGCGCACGTTGACCCGACCCGAGTACTTCACCCCGGATCGGCACCCGAAATATTTCCCATTCACGCCAGCCGGCTTGCCTTGATAGGTTTGGCCTCCCTGCTGCTGGCTCTTGTGTTCTCACTGGGTGCGTTGAATGGTGGATTTCCTTTGCTGGGATTCGGTGCCGCGTTCTGTGTCCTGGCAGGATTTTCTCTCATGGTGCCGTTCGCGACACAAGGGTTCGCACGTGTCTTGAGGGGGGTTCTTTCAGTGCGGATTTCTGCGGGTGGGACGATCCTGCGCATCGCCTTGGAGCAGACCATGCGCTCCTTGCACCGAACCGCGCCGACGATTGCGGCGCTTGCGGCTGCGGCTGCGATGACCGTGGGAATCAGTGTGATGATCCACTCGTTCCGTGGTAGCGTGATTGCGTGGGCGGGAAGAACATTGACGGCTGATCTCTTTATTGCACCGGCGGCAAATGAGCTGCTTGGGCTCGAGCACACGCTCCCGGAGGGCGCCGTTTCATGGTGGGCAAGCAGGCCTGACGTGGTCACCGTAGGCAGCTTCCGGGAAGTCGAAGCACGGACCATCCATGGCGAGCAGGTCACACTCGGCGTCGTGGCGGGGCCGGCTCGAGGATCGGTGGACTTCATCCACGGCGACGCAGAGAAAAAAACCCGTGCTTTGGAAAATGGGGGAGTAGTGGCGCTATCCGAGAGTCTTGGCAGGCGGTTAAAATTGGGACCGGGAGATATGTTGGTACTTAGCGGACCATCGGGACCCCTCGCGCTGAAGATCTTGGATTATTACCGCGATTATACGCGCGATCGCGGGATTGCAATGATCGGGGCAGCTTACTTTGCCAGCGTCTGGGGAGCGAAGGGTGTCCATTCCCTGGCGATCGAATTTCACCCGGGAACCTCGCCTGAAAATCGGGAGAAGGAGATGATCGCCTTTAACACCGCCTTCGGAGGTAAGGAGGCCTTTGCCAGCTACAGCAACCAATCCCTGAAGGCGCGTATACTGGAAATTTTTAATCAGACCTTTGCGGTGACGGCCGTACTCAAGAGCATATCCATCGCCGTAGCGGTGGGAGGTGTCATGTTGACCTTGGGAATCTTGGTGCTCGAACGGGCGCGTGATCTCGGAGTGCTCCGCTCGCTGGGTGCTTCCAAAGCTCAGATTGTGCGCATCATGCTCTGCGAGGCAGCGCTGATCGGTGTGATTGCAAGCATGGTGGGGATCGTGAGCGGTGCTGTGCTGGCGCTGGTATTGACTTGGGTGGTTAATAAGGCCTTTTTTGGGTGGAGCATCGATTTGGCGTACCCCTGGTGGGAGATCATTATAGTCCCTTTTTGGATGACGGCTGCCGCGCTTGTGGCGGGGTATTTTCCAGCAGTTGGTGCGTCCAAAACCCTCCCAGCAGCCGCCCTACGGTCTGAATAACCTAATTTTTTGAGAAAATATCAAAAAAACAGTTGATCGTGGGAGCAAAAGCTATAAGATCAACTTATCGAAAGATTGTTCTGGGGGGAACAACAGGCCGTCGTATCCTATGATGCGGCGGCCTGTATCTTTTAAGGGATATCTCTAGGAATAGAGGGTGGAGTGCTTTTGTCGGGTTTTTTAGAGTAGAGCCAGACATACTCACCCTCTAGAAGTGACGCATCTGCGTGTGAACTCCAAAAAAACATCCCAAACAGAGCATCCGCCCGGGCGTTCCTCCACACCTGCAGCGTGGGGAGCTCTCGCCGTGATGGCTAGCCTACTAGCGGCGTGGATCTTCTTTGAATCGTTGGCCTGCGGAGCTCTTCATGCGGGTCTGACGTGTGCGAGTTGGATGCGCGGGGACCAATTGTCCGTAGGAAAGCTGACGTATGAGGGGAACGGTATTTTCAGAGCGAACGATGTCGAGTTCGTTTTTGGAACAACCGGACATCGTAGTTCCTGGAAAAGCGAGCGGATGGAGATCCATCCCCTCCATCTGGTCGGGATGCTGATCCGTGGTAAGTACCAAAGCTTCCGCCTGATTCGGGAGTTGAAAGTCGGCAAAAGTAAACTGCTTGTGGATCGGCGTGGAGCCGGGGACGGCGATCGAGGTGAGGCCAGCCTGCCATGGAGTGAGTCGTTCATGAATCCCGCCAATTTCTTTCCGAGCTCCATCGAAGGTGGTCCTATCGATGTGGTGGTGATCGGCGATGCCTATCGCTTGTCGCTCAGTGGACTTAAACTCCTCCTTCCCGACCGTTGGGCAGGGAAGGTGGCCTTCGATGAGGCCCAACTCGATATGGGAACTTGGCATGGGACCTTTTCACATGGTGCCGCGGTCGCAGGCTGGGATGGCACATCCCTGCGCCTGGAAAATTTGAACTTGGGTAAAGAAACTGCCCTCCATGAGGTGACGCTGGCCTTGAGAGATGGCCGGGCCGATTTTGGAATCCGTGGGACCATAGGGAAGGCATTGATCCGAGGTGATGGAGCGTTTGGATCACCCGGAGATCCTAATGCCTTGGAACTCACGCTGGTGGGCGAGAATTTGCAACTCGGGCCACTGGCTGAACTCTTGGGACAGGATCGTCGGGCTTCGGGGACTGTGGGACAGGCTCGCTTCACCTTTCGGGGGGAACCAGACAACCCGTTAGAGGCGGACAGCTCGCTGAGGCTCGTTGCCAATAATTTTAGATGGGATGGCAGGGGGTGGGATTCGTTGAGGCTTGCAGCCACCCTAACTGGAAGGAAGTTGACGGTTTCCGAGCTGAGCCTCCAGCAAGAGGAGAATATCCTGACTGGTAAGGGTCTTGTTAATCTGACCCGGGATTGGCACGAGGCGCTCAAATCACCCTTCACAGCCGCTTTCAGTGCGACACTTGATGATGCTGGAGCCCTGGCGTCATTGGCTGGGCCGCAGTTTGCCACCCTCTCTGGCGGTCTTGCGATGGAAGGCGAGGTCAGGGGTGCCGAAAACAAGGCGACGGGCTATGCCAATCTTCAGGGGGTGGGAATGAAAATCCATGGATTGCCTGTGGACTGGATGAAAGGGAATCTTCTTTTTGAGGGAGACCACGTCGTGTTGAGCCATCTGGATGCATGGTGCGGCCAGGACAACATTTCCATGGAAGGAAGTGTTCAAAACAGTCAACCGCACGCCTACAAGGCATCCGCGCAGATCGACGTCCACAACCTGACGAAGAGACTTGGTCAGCTTGGGATCAAGACCGCAACCACGATCGGAGCAGGTGCGGTGAAATGTTCCTGGCAGGGCGAGGGAACCAGAGAAGCTCATTCGGGATCTTTTCAAGCGCGTGTGACGGAATGGATCAGTAAGTGGACAGCAACCGGAATGTCGGGATCCTTCGATGGCAGTTATGCTCCAGGCCAGCTCCGTTTGACGAAAGCCGAGTTCTTGCAGGATGAATTGAAGCTGTCGCTCAAGCTGAATGCCTCCGCAAGAACACTTGAAGTCACGGATATCAATGCCACCAGAGGCGAGAAGGAAGCCCCTCTTGTGCAGGGAAGCATAGCGCTCCCGCTAGATGCCATGGATGTCTGGGAGAGCGGCGATGTTCTAAGAACAATCGATACCAGTGGGCCCTTCGCGATCAACCTTGCCCTACGAGGCATCAAGGCGGAAGAAATCGAGGAACTCCTTGGCCAAAAAGTTCGTCTGACGGGAGCGCTGGAGGGAACCATCTCGGCCAACGGCTCCCTAGAAAATCCGGAAATCCATGGTGGACTAAAGATCGGCAATTTTGTCTCACTTGCTGGAGAAGCTCCTGCGGATCTCAACCTGACAATTGATGCCGCACACGGAGAGTTCAAGGGATCACTCAGTGAGGCGATCGGACAGACGCCGCTCTTGCAGATGGAGTTGGAAGCTCCGCTGCGTGTCGTGAAGGAACA
>WBXH01000032.1 GCA_008933015.1 Verrucomicrobiota bacterium
GGATCTCAACCTGACAATTGATGCCGCACACGGAGAGTTCAAGGGATCACTCAGTGAGGCGATCGGACAGACGCCGCTCTTGCAGATGGAGTTGGAAGCTCCGCTGCGTGTCGTGAAGGAACAGGGCCGGCTCCAGTTTACCAAGGAGACAAGTCCAATACGCGGCACTGCCAAGGCTCAACTTGTTCCTCTGGAAGGCTGGGCTTCGCTACTCGGTCTTACCGATTGGCCGTTCAAGGGTGCAAGGCTCGACGGATCCTACACGTTGGGCGGAAGCTTCGAAAAGCCGACCCTCGTGGGGGCTCTTATCATGTATGCCGACGAGGCAAGGCTCGTGGGATCGCAGCATCTGCGGAACCTTCGGCTGCCGATCGCGCTTAATTCGAACCAAGCCATTTTGGCTGGGGGAGTCGCTGATTTCAAAGGGAAGCCGCTGAATCTTACAGGAGAGTTGAATTGGAGCAAAGAGAGCCAGGGGGGGAGCCTCTTGTTGAAGGGGCATGCTTTACCCATAACCCTCTGCGGCGAGCTCACGGGTGAAGGTGATGCCGACCTGATGGTTTCTCTCAAACCACCCGATAGGCCCGAGTTGACGGGTACGATCCTGCTGAAATCAGTCACCGGAGCCATACCACTACGATTAACGCCCAGTTTCGTTCCCCCGGGGATTGCAATGAGCGGCGAAAAGCCACCGTTGATCTCCTACCCCACAGGGAGTATTGGAAACGGCAATTTAAGCGTGAACATGAAACTTAAGACGTCGGGCTTCATCGCTCTCGAAACATCGGCGGGAGAGAAATCCAATCCGGGTGGGCGGGAGAAGCCACGCATCGCGATGGACCTGACTGTGACCGGTGGTGCAGAAGCACCCAAACTTGGAGGGACTATTCAACTGCAGAATGGATCGGTGGAACTTCCCTGCGGACTTTTCCAAGTTTCCCAGGCCAGCCTGTCGATGGAAAATGGAGGGAGTTGGTTCAATGCCACAGCGTATGGCATGACCCATTTTGGGGTATGCTCGCTGGCGATTTCCACAACAGCCGATGCGGTGACTGTTGAGAGCACCGGCCCCTCGGGTATCAAAGATACCGATCTTATGCTGGCATTGGCGACAACATCTCCCGCTGGTGGAAACGCTGCTCTATTCAACCAGAGCTACGCCTGGATCCGCCAGAGCATCCTCGTTCCAGACCAGACGGCGTGGAGAAACATAGCGCTTACGGAGACAACCTCACCTGCCTCGCTTGGATTCTACGGATCGCCCTGGGTTTGGGGGATGATGTGGAGCAAGGCGAGAACCGATAACCAATAAAGATTCATGGAGAGCATGACCGGACATGGTCGCGGAAACGCGACAACAGAAGGATGGAGGATCACGGTGGAATGCGGTTCCGTGAACAGAAAGGGTATCGAGATCACCGTGGCGTTACCCAAGGCGATCTCTTCCCTTGAGCAGAAGATACGGGAAGCCGTCCAGAAAAGCGTTAACCGCGGGCGGGTTAATATCACCGTCCTGCTAGAGAGTTCCGGTAGGAGTGCGCCGGGCCAGGGCGTCGTGGACCGGGAGGCTGCGCGCAAAGCCTTCCAAGAAATGAAAGCCCTTCAGGAGGCCCTCTCACTGCCCGGAGAGATCACACTGGATTTGCTTATGAGGGCGCCGGGTGTCCTGAGGAGCCCCACCGAGGAGGCTCCCTCAGTGGAGGCTCTCTGGCCGACTCTGCAGGGTGCCCTCGTGCAAGCGCTGGATCGGATGTCCGCAATGCGCCGGAAGGAAGGGGCTCACCTCGTCACGGATCTATTAAAAAGGGTAAAGATGCTGGAGACCGTTACCAAAGCGATCCGTGGACGGGTCCCATCCGTCCTGCGCCAGCGCCGGGATCACCTGAAGGCCAGACTGGAAGACCTCGGTCTTCCATTATCGGTCAATGATCCCGCACTAGCGCGCGAGTTGGCATTCATGGCCGAACGGAGCGATATTACAGAGGAGCTCACCCGGCTCGATAGTCACTTTTTACAATGCAGGGAGGCGCTGGAGGGTAAGGAACCGGCGGGACGGACCCTCGATTACCTTGCCCAAGAGATGTTCAGGGAATTCAACACGCTCGGCAACAAGGCAGCCGATGCAGCCATCTCCCAACGGGTCGTGCAATCCAAGGCGGAACTTGATAAGATCCGCGAGCAGGTCGCTAACCTCGAGTAATCCGCGTGAGTAATCCATCCCACCAATTTCGCCGTACAGGTATCCTGTTCGTGATTTCCGCCCCCTCCGGAGCCGGCAAGACCACCCTCTGCACGGCACTCCGGCAAAAGCCTGACTTCGTCTGGAGCGTTTCCTGCACGACGCGCTCTCCTAGGAACGGGGAAATTGACGGAGAGGACTATCACTTTCTTTCACGTGAGGAATTCACGCGGAGACTGGGCGCCAATGAATTCCTCGAGCATGCCGAGGTTCACGGAAACCACTATGGAACGCTGAAGGGGCCAGTTCTCGAGAACCTCCAGAACGGCATCGACGTACTCCTTGATATCGACACCCATGGCGTCGATAACATCCGGGCCTGTGGTGACCCCATCATCCTTCAAGCGCTCGCGGATGTCTTCATCATGCCTCCCGAACTCGAGGAGCTCCGTCGCCGTCTGATGCGACGAGGTACTGAGACAGCCGAGCAGGTCGAGATCCGGATGAGCAACGCCGCCCGTGAGATGGAATGCTGGCGCGATTATCGATACACGATCATCAGCGGGTCCATGGAGGAGAATATCGAAAAGTTCCGTGCGGTCATGCGGGCCGAGCGGTATCTCAGCCGTCGTATGAGTGTCGTATCGGAGGGCGGCGCATGAACGGAACGCATAAGGCCACGGGAAAAAAGATCGTCCTCGGTGTCAGCGGGTCCATCGCAGCGTACAAGGCGGCGGAGATCATCAGCCAACTTCGCAAGTCGGGCCATGATGTCTTCGTCGTGATGACCCGAAGGGCCATCGAATTCATCACACCACTTACGCTCGCAACGCTCTCACGGAATCCCGTGCTTTGTGATCTCTCGGAAGAAATTGCAGATGCTTGGAAGCCGGGTCACATCGAGTTGGCTGACCGTGCGGATCTCCTGCTGATTGCTCCTGCGAGTGCAAGTTGCATGGCACGACTGGCATGCGGATTTGCTGATGATGCGTTAGGAGCTGTGGCCCTTGCAACCCGTGCGCCGTTGTTGATCGCACCCGCGATGAATGGAAAAATGTGGGAGCATCCCGCAACGATCGAGAACTACGAACGGCTTCGCAGCCGTGGAGCGGAGTTCATCGGACCCGCCGAAGGCATGCTGGCATGCGGTTACGAGGGAAGTGGAAGGTTGGCTGACGTCGGGGAAATCGTGGAGAAAGTCAGGCAGATGATTTCGTAGCGAAGTCGGGCAGAAAAAATTCGTGCACATTGCGCGAAAATATTTAAACAAAATCCGTTGACGCAACACGCGAAGCAACTTATTCACATTCAGCAGTGACTTATTCACAATATTTTCACACACACCGCCCATGCGGAACCAAGGAGGTGGATTGAAATGCCCGTAAAGAAAAAAGCCCCAGCCAAAAAGGCTCCTGCTAAGAAAGTCGTTAAGAAGGCCGTAGCCAAAAAGGCTCCTGCTAAGAAGGTCGTTAAGAAGGCCGTAGCCAAAAAGGCTCCTGCCAAGAAGGTCGTCAAGAAGGCTCCTGCAAAGAAAGCCGTCAAGAAGGCCGTCGCTAAAAAGAAGAAGTAAGTATTCCTCCCGCCGGAACAACCTTTCGGCGACGAGCTAAAATCTTGGGGGAAGCGCTAAAAACGCTTCCCCCAATTTTTTTGGATGCGTCACGGGAAAACACGCCGCCATCAATTACATGGTTCCTTTCTCGACCGCGTTCCCGCCCTCCGTTAACTACTTTCCATGGACGAACTGATACTTACCACCGCGCGTGACGCGGCCCTCGCTGCCGGAGGAATGATCCGGGGACACTTTGAGCAGGAGTTGAATGTCGATGCAGCCGAAGCTCACGACATTAAGCTGGAGCTCGACCGCCGTTCCCAAGCGCTGATCGAGTCGGTCATCCTCGGCATCTTTCGCGACCATGCCATCTACGGAGAGGAGGGAATCCGGGGCGACCAGAGTGCGGCGGACCAGTGGATCATCGACCCTATCGATGGGACCGTGAATTTTTTCTATGGCATACCCCACTTCGCGGTTTCCATCGCCCATCGCCGGAACGGCGTCATCACGACTGGTGTCATTTACCAGCCGATGACCGATGAACTCTGGATTGCCTCACGGTCCACGGGACGCGTCACGCTGAATGATCGTCCGATCCGCGTCAGCAGCCGAAAAAAACTTGCCGATGCCATCGTGTCCGTGGGTGTTTCCAAGACAGAAGCCTCCATCGAGAAAGGATTACCGGTTCTCGGCGCGATGATGAAGTCAGCCCGCAAGACCCGCATGATGGGAAGCGCTGCGCTCGACATCGCCTTCGTGGCCAGCGGGCGATTGGATGCCTATATCGAGAGCCAGATCAGTCTTTGGGATATTGCGGCCGGCATGCTCTTGGTAGAACTCGCGGGCGGTACAGTGGATCTTCGACCCCATGAAACTGTCCCTGACAAATATTCCTGCGTTGCCTGCAGCGGCACGATCGCATTCGATCATCTTTAATCCAGAGCCATGGCAAAAATTACCCGCAGTGGGATAGGCTACGACGTCCACCGTCTCGAGCAGGGAGAGGCACACCGTGTTCTCGTGCTTGGTGGGGTGACGCTTCGGCATCCGCAGGGACTGACACTATCGGGTCACTCCGATGCGGATGTACTCAGTCATGCTATCGCCGACGCCCTTCTGGGAGCAGCGGGTCTGCAGGACATCGGCCACTATTTCCCGAATACGGATCCATCAATCAAGGGCATCTCCAGCCTCGAGATCCTAAGGCGCGTGGCAGGTATCCTTGCCGAAGCGGGGGCTCGGGTGATCAACGTCGATTCCACCCTCATTGCCGAGGAACCGCGGATCGGGCCGTTTGTCCAAGAAATGAGAGAGAAGATCGCGGGATCGATCGGGATCGATTCCTCCCGCATTGGGGTGAAGGCGACAACCAATGAGTGCCTGGGATTCCTCGGCCGCGGCGAGGGGATTGCCGCGCTAGCGACAGCCTCCGTAGAGACTCCCGAGGAATAGTCCTCGCCAAGAGCATGTCGCTGCAGGTTCACAACACCCTCTCCCGGACACGCGAGGAGATCACTCCGCGTTCCGGCGAAGGGAAAGTCCTTTCGCTCTACACCTGCGGGCCGACGGTTTACGCGCATGCGCATATCGGTAACTTCCGAGCCTACGTTTTCGAGGATTTGCTCCAGCGTCATCTTCGGGAACGTGGCTTCATTGTCCGCCGTGTGATGAATCTTACCGACGTGGATGATAAGACGATCCGCGGCGCCCATGCCGCCGGAATCGCACTGGCTGATTACACCCGCCCCTTCAAGGAGGCCTTCTTTGAAGATGCCAAGACACTCCGACTCCTGCCTGCCGAGGCCTATCCCGCCGCGACCGATCCGGAACAAATAGCACGAATGATTGCCATGATCGGCATCCTGATGGAAAAGGGAAACGCCTATCAGGCCGAGGATGGATCAATCTATTTCCGCATCGCTTCTTTTCCTGATTACGGGAGGCTGGCCCACGTCGATCTGGAAAACCAGCGAAGCGGGCAACGGGTCGCCAGCGACGAGTATGACAAGGAGGCTGTTGCCGACTTCGCACTCTGGAAGGCCTGGGTTCCCGAGGATGGTGCCGTTGGCTGGGAGAGCCCCTGGGGGAAAGGTCGGCCCGGATGGCATATCGAGTGCAGTGCCATGGCCACAGGCCTGCTTGGCCAGACCATCGATATCCATTGCGGTGGGGTCGACAACATCTTCCCCCACCACGAAGCCGAGATCGCCCAATGCGAATGCGCGGCCCATGGGGAGCAGCCGTTCGTCCGCTACTGGATGCACTGCGCCCACCTGATGGTCGAGGGTTCCAAGATGGCCAAGTCGGCCGGGAATTTCTTTACCTTGCGCGATCTGATCGAGAAGGGATGGACCGGTCGCGAAGTGCGTTATGCCCTGATTTCCGTCCACTACCGGGGCGCACTCAATTTCACCATTGAGGGATTGGGTGCCGCGCGCACCGCACTCGCCCGCCTTGATGCGTGGCATGAGCGTCTTCTAGAGACAGCGGGATCAGAAACAGCATCCGAGGTGCCGAATCCCGCCACCGAAGGATTCTTCAGCGCGCTGGATGATGATCTGAATATTTCCGGTGCACTCGCTGTTCTCTTTGAGACACTGCGTGAGAGTAACCGCTGCATGGATGAAGAAAAGCTCACGCCGGTGCAAGCCTGCGGACTGCTGAACTGGCTCGGCCGCGTGGATGGAGTCTTGGCCTTGGAAGCAGACACCGTCACCACAATCCCATCAGAAGTGGAAGAGCTTGTTGCTGCCCGCGCCGCCGCCCGCTTCGCGAAGGAGTGGAAGAAGAGCGACGAGATCCGCGATCAGATTGCCGCCTTGGGTTGGATCGTAAAGGACACCAAGGACGGACAGAAGCTAACAAAAGCATGATTCACAGGAATGAACGGGATTAAGGAGATGAGCAGCCAATTTTTCCTATCCCATTTATCCCCTTCATCCCTGTAAGGTATTCTCCATGTTCGCGCCTGACACCCTCCTCGATCTCGACCGTACTGAGCACAGTGTCATCTTCGAGAATGTCACCCACGCGTGGGAGGCACTCGCCAAGATCTCGACCTATCTCCAGTTCCGTCTGAAACCGGGTATCTATGGCAAGCTGATCGGAAAGCCCTTCATTAGTGGTGCTGTCTATATCGGACGCGGGACGATCATCGAGCACGGAGCGATGATCAAGGGACCTGCGTGGATCGGTGAGGGGTGCGAAATCCGTAATGGTGCCTACATCAGGGAGAATGTGGTTGTTGGGGATGGTGTCGTTCTTGGGAACTCCAGCGAGTTCAAGAACTGCCTCATCTTCGACGAGGCGCAGATTCCTCACTTCAATTATGTCGGTGACTCCATCCTCGGATACAAAGCGCACCTTGGTGCCGGTGCAATTCTCTCCAATGTTCGCCTGGACCATGCGCCGATCCCCGTAGCCACTTCTGAGGAATCGATCGACACAGGTCTGAAAAAATTCGGGGCCATCATCGGTGATCGTGCTGAGATCGGATGCAACTCGGTGCTGACCCCCGGGTCGATTATCGGGCGCGATACGATTATCTATCCGGGGACGTCATGGAGGGGAGTGTTGCCTTCCAATTCTATCGCCAAGATGGATCCTCAGACGTTGAAGATTATCCCCCGCCAAAGTAGGGATTGATGGGGGCTTGGGATATCGGCGGATAGCTGTGTTGGCCTGCGGTCGCCGTAGGACTACTACGGCTTTCCTTGGCCGCCTTGCTCTCCATCCGATCTTCCAAGCCGGCTACGTTTTTACTCAGTCTGTGCCTCAATATCACCAATAATGGCTTTAGCTATAAAAGCTACGCAACGTACATGCCAATTATTGGGCCGCCACCAATAATGCCTGTAAATACCCACGCCATTAAAGCCATCGTGTGGGCAAAAAGTTTGCTATGATGTTGATCGAGTTCTGCAGCCCCAGCCATTATGGCGAAAGGAAAACCAACCAATAAAAAGATTACGATTGAGGGGATAAGAATAATCCACCCAAAATATGGTTTTTGGTACGAACCGGTGCAATTTCTTTAAAAGCTAGCCATCCGCCTATACTTCCACACAGAGAAGTCGTTGGTCTCTAGCACTTTAGTTCCTGCATCGAATTGGGATTCCAATTCCGGGAAGTGGGTGTCGCCTTCGATGGTTTGGGGGACTTTGGTGACGTAGAGTTCCTGCACTCTTGGGAGGAGGAGTCGGTAGATTTCTTCGCCGCCGATCACGAAGAGGTCACGACCATCCAATTTGTTCTCAAGTTCCTTCAGCTCATCGAGGGAACGGATAATGGTGACTCCGGGTGTCTCTGGCATGGTGCGGGAGAGGACGATATTCTCCCGACCGGGGAGAGGCTTGCCGATCGACTCGTAGGTTTTGCGACCCATGAGAATAGCGTGACCCATGGTGGTGGCCTTGAAGAATTTGAAATCCTCGGGCAGATGCCAGGGGATCGTACCGGCATTACCGATAACCCTGTTTTCCGCCATCGCCACAATCGCCTTAATCATCTGGCTTGTTCTTTTGCCGTCATGCGGCGTTCTCGTCCTTTGCGGTATGCCCGATACCGCTACCAGTCCTCGGCCTAGCCTGCTGCCAAAACTCCTGCGCCATCGGGCATGATCTGAATCCCATTCCTGAGTTCCTGAGTTCCATATTCATCGCTGCGGTCTTCAACCTAAACGGCGATAGGGGCCTTGATCGCGGGATGGGGATCGTAGCCTTCGAGGGTGAAGTCTTCGTAACGAAAATCCTCCAGCGTTTTCACTGCAGGATTGAGCAGCATCCGCGGCAGCGCACGCGGTTCGCGTGAGAGCTGTTCACGAGCCTGCTCCAAATGATTCACGTAAAGATGGAGGTCCCCGAAGGTGTGGATGAACTCCTTGGCCTTCAACCCGCAGACCTGGGCGATCATCATCGTCAGCAAGGCGTAGGAGGCGATATTGAAGGGAACGCCTAGGAAGAGATCGGCGCTGCGCTGGTAGAGCTGGCAGCTGAGTTCGCCGTTTGCCACGTAGAACTGGACGAGTGCGTGGCATGGGGCTAGGGCCATCTTGTCGATCTCACCTGGATTCCAAGCGCTGATGATATGGCGTCGGCTGTCGGGATTCTTTTTCAGGTCCTCGACCAGGTGCGCGATCTGGTCGACGGTTCCCCCCTCCGGGGTGCGCCACCGCCGCCATTGTGCGCCATAGACGGGGCCGAGGTCGCCGTTTGCATCAGCCCACTCGTCCCAGATGGTGACCCCGTGCTCCTTCAGATAGCCGATATTGGTATCCCCTTTGAGGAACCAGAGCAGTTCGTGGATGATGGAGCGGAGATGGAGCTTCTTGGTGGTGAGCAGGGGGAAGCTCTGGGTGAGATCAAAGCGCTCCTGGGCACCGAAGACCGAGAGGGTTCCCGTGCCGGTGCGATCGTCCTTCCTCGTTCCGTGATCGAGGACGAGATTCAGGAGCCGCAGGTAGGGAGTCATCGCAATGTCGAGGCCAGCCTAACCGTTGTAGACGCTGTCGGGATTAAAGAGAGGCTCTTCCTGTGGAGGGAGGTCATTCCCCTCCTTGTCGAGCTCGACATAGAAGCAGCTCGCAAAGCCGGTGTGACAGGCACCGCCATGCTGCTCGACCTCGAAGAGCAGGGTATCGCGGTCACAATCGACAAACCATCGCAGGATCTTCTGTGTGTGGCCGCTCGATTCACCCTTCTTCCAGAGCTTCTTGCGGGAGCGGCTCCAGTAGTGCATGTAGCCGGATTCCACCGAATGCTTCAGGGAATCCTCGTTCATCCAGGCCATCATCAGCACACGTCCACCCGCTGCAGCGCTCTCCTGCACGATGGCAGGAATGAGGCCGCGGTCATCATATTTGAGGTTCAACTCCATCCGCTCATTTCGGAGGTGAAGCCGCTTCTGCGCAAGAAGATTATTGAACAGGATTCCCGATTGCGGATTGGGCGGACTTTCGTGAGGATATGAGCGTGGAAGTCCTATCCGTGAACACGCCCCGCTACCGCTATTATGAGGAAGCGCCCGCAAATCTCTCAGTCCCACTGGCAGAACTACTGGATAGGATCCCCACGGAACACCTCCAAGACCTAAGCAGGGGGGAGCCGGGGAGCAGTACGCAGGACTCAATCGAGCTTCCCTGCAAGGAGCTCCTTGCGGGGAACACGCCAGGGCTTTTACTCGGTAAGCTGAGCGATCTGCTTCCCGGAAAGATCGTGATGACCAACGAGGCCGACCGAATGAGGAAAGTGGAGTTGCCCGCGGGATGGCTCGTTCTCCATTACCGGCTGGTCACTCGCAGCGAAGAGATGGAGTCAGTAGGAGAGCAAGAAAAGGGCGCCAGAGTTCCAGAGGACGGGAACAGGGGCATAACCGGTGAAGAGAGAATCATCGATGCCGCGCTTGTGACCACCCCAATCGCAAAGCCCCCTTCCTCCAGCCTAGATGAAAAAAGTGTTAGTGGGTTGCGGGGTGAACCTGAGGAGAAGGCTACTGCTCAAGTCAAAGCTCCCGAGGAAACGCTCTCAAAAGAATCGTCCCATGCGGGGGCAGATCTTTCCGAAGAGCAGGAACCAAAGCCCCTTGGCGAGGTCAACAAGGGCCCCAACAAGGGGCTCTTTGCGTCGCTTCCTATCTTCAGCCGGCAGAAGCCGGATAAAGTTTCTCGCGAGTCTGCAGACTGCTCGGAAATTCCGGAGATCGTGATGGGGGAAAAAGCCGTGCCGCTCGTCGTCCGGTCATCGGAAAACGAAGGAAAGGAATCCCCTTCGCTCCTGGCGCTGGAGCCACTCTGGAAGCTCGATCCCGGTGATCAGCTTGCAGATCCCACTCACCTCCAGGATCTCTTCATGACGGAAGAGAAGTTAACGCTCGACCGCGTCATCGCCTTGGCGGGTCAACTGCCAGGCCTGCGCGCCTGCGTGCTAGCCCACGGGGATCAGGTGGTCTGCGCCTCCAATACCAGCGCTGGTGTCGATCTCCAGACCCTTAGCGGTCAGGCCATGACGATGCTTTCCCAGATACGCGAGTCCTCAGCCAAGATGGGCCTTGGGTCGATCCCTGCCGTGACCTTGCATGCGGAACAGGGGGCGCTCAGCTTCCTGCACAAGGGGGAGCTCTGCCTGCTCGTGTTGCATGCCGACAGGGGGTTCATCCCCGGAGTGCGCGAGCGCCTTCAGGAGATGCTCGGACATTTGTCCGATGCTAAAGCACTTCCCCCCAAGGGAAGTGCGGAAGAAGCGGCTTGAAGCGCAGAGGAGGCCGCCATGTGGAGGATGGTTTTTTTACCTTTTTAACGCTTTGCCGCTGTCGATAGAATCCCGGGATGCTTGAACTCTTGCAAAAAGGCGGTCCTCTCATGTGGATCATCCTGCTCTGCAGCGTCGTTGCGCTCGGGGTGTTTCTGGAACGTCTTATCTATCTCCACCGGGCATCCATCCTTGTCGGGGAACTTCTTGGCGGGCTCTCCCTACTGATCCGCAACGGCAGGATCGCCGAAGCGCTCGGCGAATGCTCTTCGATATCAGGGCCGGTCGCTCGGGTCCTGCTCTCCGCACTCATGCGTCCGAAGGAGCTTCGGGATGTACTCCAATCGATCACTAGGGACTCTGCCTTGTTGGAGATTCCTAAACTCGAAAAAAATCTCTCGATCCTCTCAGCCTTGGCCTATGTGACTCCCTTGGTGGGTCTGCTTGGCATGGTGCTTGGGCTTTTGGATGCCTTTCTTGCGGTCTCCGCTCACGGTGGGTACGCCACGGCGGAGGAGCTTTCGCGCGGCGTTTACGAGAGCATGTTGAACGCTGCTGCTGGTCTGGCCGTAGCTATTCCTGCCTTCATCGGCCACAGCTATCTGACTGCCAGGGTCAATGACATCATCCATGACATGGAGCGGGCCGGGATCGAGATCGTGAATCTACTTACCTCTCCTCCCTCCGAAGGCGATCAGCCGGCTGCATGAGACTTCCCCGTCTGGCGGGTGCGGGCTCACCCTTTCTTCTCCTCGCGCCGGCGCTGGCGACCCTGCTGAGCCTGGCGTTTTTCCTGCTGTTGTCCAGCTCCTTTACCCTGCAGCCGGGGATCCCGATGAAAGTACCCGACGCCCCGTTCCTTCTGCTGCCGCAGCACGACCCGCAGGTGGTCAGCGTCACGGGCGCTCCCCTCCCCCAGATCTATTATGAGCGCAACGTGGTCTCTCCATCTGAGTTGGAGAAGGCCCTTGGCAAGGTTCGCAAGACAGGCAGCCTCATCATCAAGGCGGATCGGCTGGCTCCCTACGACCTGTTGCTCCAGATCATGACGATCGGCATCCGGTGTGGGTTCACCGTGGTACTGGCCACGGATTCCAAGCCGGCGTTATGATGCCCTCGCTGCCACGTGTGCCCATGACCCCCCGCGAGCTGGGCGGTTTGGCTCACTTGCTCTTCGAATGGCCCATTCGTCAGGCGCCCAGGCTGACGCTGCCGTTTTGTATCCTCCTTGCAGCGATCGTGCAGGGAATCATGATCTTCCTCTTTTCGATCAGTTATAAGGCTCCCTCCGGACCCAGGCCGGAATCTCCGCAGGTCTATTTCCTTCCCCCCGATTCCAAGGCGGCTATTCGGCTGGCCCCTTGGCTTGAGGCGAATGATCCCGCAGTATTTTCACCTCAGCGGGCCGCTGGCGAGGCGCTCCCAGCACTACCACCCCTGAACTATCGACCCAGCTACATGGAGTCGCCCCCCCCGCTCCGACCGCTCCCACCGGAGGAGCTTCCAGCACTTCAACCTCCATCCCTTCCCCTGGATGCGGGTGTCTCTGGAGGATTGGTTGGCTTGGGTAAGAAATCGGTCCGGTCGCCTGCTGTTGGTGCCCCAGTAACAGACTCGAGAGCCGCATCGGTTGTCCATTGGGAGGACGATCTGTCGAGCCGGATCCTAGTGACCCTCCCGCCACTATCACTCGGTCTCCCTAGCCCACCAGCATTAGCCCATGGCAGAGGGGCGCAGGAATCCTCCCTCTATCAGGTGGCCGTGAATGAAGAGGGGATCCCTTCTCACAATGTCCTAATCGGGACATCCGGAGATGCAGCCAGTGACGAGGCCGGCAAGATCTGGATTCAGTCGGCGCGTTTTCAACCGGCGGACCATGTCACCTGGGGCCGTGTTCTCATCATTTGGGGGGCAGGAACCAAGGATGATGTAACCAAGGGGACGGGGAACGTCCCGGTCAATTCCAAATGATTCCCATCACGCTCTCTTGGTTTGTCTGCCTCTATCTGGGGATTTTTCTTGCTGGCATGTTGCTTCTTTGGGGGGGGTATGAAGTGATCCGAAGGTATGGCTACGATTCCAGAGGGCGCGATCATGTTTATTGCAGGATTTGCAGTTCGCGATACACCGACAGCAGCGACGCCGATCTTCTTCACTGCCCGGTCTGCGGCAGTTTGAACGAGCGTACGGCTGGGAAAAAGGTCTAGGCCCTCCCGTTGTGAATAACTTGTGTGAAAACGCGCCCTTCTCTTTCAGGGACGTTGTGGAACAGCAGGGATGGGAAACCAAGCGCACCCTCCTGTTACTAGAGAATAGCGGCTCTGCTCCGTGGAACATACTCTGATAAAGAACGGAACAGGGCTCACCCATGTGACATCTCCGTCACATATGGTGAAAGCTGGCTCTGGACGCCATGAGGGAGTCTATCACTAGGGCCGGCACCTGTGAATAACTCGGGAGTTTTCCACACAGAGGTGCTTTCTGATTGAGGGGCACTCCGGTTTCATGACCCATCAAGAAAATCTGGATTCCTGACCATATAGCCGATTTGCCTTGTTTCCTCCCCGGTATGATGCGAGGAAAAGAGTTGTGCCCGTAACAGGCAGCCGCCGCATGGCGGGGCGGTTCAAGACCGTTCCACGGAATTAACAGGGGAAATTTTCTAAAGCCTTCTCCGATTCGTTTTTTCTCGGGGAGGAGGTCTTCACCACCGCAGCCGGTCGTCCCGTAAAAGACTGCAGGTCGACCAAACAACGCCCACCGCACTCCATCTTCCTCAACAGGGGAGGATCGGGACACAGCGGAGGGAGCGGCTACCGGGCCATCAACACACATCGTAAAGAACTAGAACAGCACTGATCCCAGTCAGCCCCGACCACGTGTCCCGGGCCGCGACCCACAGGGATTTCCCAACAACACACCAACCAATGTCCTCAAATTATTCCTCCAATCGCAACCGCTCCGGCAACGGCGGCGGCCGTCGTCGTTCCTCCGGATCGCAAGGCTCTTCTGGTCGTTCCGGTGGCTACCGTGGCGAAGATCGTCCACGCCGTGACCACGCTTCCAGCCAGCCGGCCAAGAAGAAGGGATTCTTCGCTAAACTGCTCTCCCTGATCGGAATCGGTGGCGGTAAGAAGTCCGCCACGAAAGGTCAGGGTCAGGGCCGGACCCCTCGCGCCGAGGGTTTCACGCCACGTCAGTCTCGCAAGCCCGAGCGCATCGAGGTCACCACGCCACGTGTCTATGTCGGCAACCTCTCCTTTGATGCCACCGAGAGCGACCTTCAGGAGCTCTTCAGCGGTGTCGGATCTGTACAGAATGTGGAGATCGTCTCCAATCGTGAGACTCATCGCTCCAAGGGGTTCGGCTTTGTCCAGCTCACCTCCGTCGACGAAGCCAAGCGAGCCGTCGATGAGCTCCATGATAAGGAATACATGGGCCGTAAACTCGTGGTCAGCGGCGCCAAGGCCGTTGCCGAAAGTCGCAGCGAGCGCTCGGAGCGCCGCGAGGCTTCCGAGGGAGCCACTGCCGATTCAGCGGCAGCTTAGTCGGGCGTAACGTATTTCGTTTCCGTGATTCCAACGGAAACAATCATTATTGCCGGCCCCACTGGGGCCGGCAAAACGGATCTCTCACTCCGACTGGCCGAGGCGCTTGGTGGGGAGATTGTCGGAGCGGATGCCTTTCAGATCTATCGCGGCATACCCGTGCTGACAGCGCAGCCTTCCGCTGGCGAGCAAGCGAAAATTCCTCATCATCTGGTCGGATCTGTCGATCCCTCCGAGGCCTATGATGCGGGCCGTTATCGGAGGGAGGCCGTACCTATCCTTGAAGCAATTGTCGCAAGGGGAAAATGTCCCATCGTGGTCGGCGGCACGGGCCTTTATGTAAAGGCGCTGCTGGGGGGGCTCAATGAGCTTCCCTCATCCAATCCGAAACTCCGCCAGAGATGGGAGAGACTGTCGCTTTCGGAACTCATCATGCGTTTGAGTGAGTTGGATGCAGATGCTCCGGGAATGATTGATCTTGCTAACCGCCGCCGGGTCGAGCGAGCCCTGGAGATCGTCCTGCTGACGGGAAAGCCGCTGGCTGCTTCACGCACGGGAGCCTCACC
>WBXH01000033.1 GCA_008933015.1 Verrucomicrobiota bacterium
AACTTATATCGGCCCCACAGCAACAGAAAACGACGTGGCTTATCTGCGCCCGGAAACTGCGCAGGCGATCTTCGCTCAATTCAGGAATGTCTGTGACTCCTCACGCGTGAAGGTTCCCTTCGGCATTAGCCAGATCGGGAAGGCCTTCCGTAACGAGGTGACTCCTAAGAACTTCACCTTCCGCTCCCGCGAGTTTGAACAGATGGAGCTCGAGTTTTTCATTAAACCGGACGAAGCGGTGAAGATCATCCACGGAAAGGTCACCGCCTGGAGTGAGGGGGCCGACCTGAGCGAACCAAAGCCCGACTGGGGCTGGGAAATGTGGCATCGCTACTGGGTCGCCCAGCGTACGGCCTACTATGCCTCCATCGGCCTCGGCGTTGACGTGCTCGACTACTACTGGCAGTCGAAGGCCGATCTCGCCCACTACGCCCGTGCCTGCGTCGACATCCTCTTCAAGTTCCCCTTCGGCACCGACGAACTGGAAGGGGTTGCAGCGCGTGGTTCCTTTGACCTCACCCAGCACCAGAATCACTCCGGCAAACAACTTGAGTACTTCGACGAAGAACTCAAAGCCGCCTGCGACGCAATGACACCGGAACAGAAAAGCTTTTTTGTTGAGGAAACCTTCTCACAGCGCACCAATCCCAAAACTTCACTCGAAGAAATTACCGCGACTTGTGAGAAACTCTTCAAGGGACTCTACATTCCCCACGTCATCGAACCCTCGGCAGGACTCGACCGACTTGCACTCGCGATCCTGACCAACTCCTTCGATGAAGAGGTAGTGACCGATGATAAGGGAAAGAGTGAGACGCGCACAGTACTTCGGTTTCACCCACGGATCGCCCCGATCAAGGTGGGGGTGTTCCCCCTCCTCAAGAACAAACCGGAACTCGTTGCCAAGGCCCGTGAAGTTGTGGCCATGCTCAGACCCCACATGAATGTCTTCTACGACGAAACAGCCGCGATCGGGAGACGCTACCGCCGTCAGGACGAAGTGGGGACACCCTTCGGTGTGACGATTGACTTCGAGACCCTCGGCGAGACCTCTCCGGAACTCAAGGATACGGTTACCCTGCGCGAACGCGACTCGATGGAGCAGAAGCGCATCCCCATCTCCCAACTACTGCCATTCCTACTCGGAAAGATTCTCTGAGAGTCGGAACGATCAACTTTTCCTGACAGATTCTATCTCTCCCGCGGCGAGTTGGATTCGGATCACTGTCCCCGGCGCCACTTGGGAAGGGGAGGTAATCACCTTTCCGTCCAAGGTACGGCTAATGCTGTAGCCACGAGCGAGTGTTGCTTCGGGGTTCAGCGCGGAGAGGGCGGCGGCAACGCGTCCCATTCGACCTTTATCCGATTCAAGGCGGCGACCAATAATCGACTCCATTTGAGCGTTCAGTGCAATGATCTCCTGCTTTGCCATGGACAGCATATGTCTTGGGTGGGAAGCAGCTAGCATAGCTAAGGAATTCAAGAGGTCACCTCTCAGGCGTTCCATCCTGAGGCGTACCATTCCAGTAAAATCCTCTTCTGTTCGATCCAGGGTCTGCCTTGCCTCGTCAAAACGGCGCAAGGGTTCACGGAAGAGAGCTGATCCGGATAAAAGCTGACGCTTGGCGTCATTTCGCTCCAGAAGCGCAACCGCTTCACGCCCGATTCTCCCAACCAAGGAACAAACCCTCTCCATGACTCCCAAACCATCGGCTGCAAGCAACTCGGCCGCAGCACTGGGTGTGGGGGCGCGAAGGTCGGCGACAAAATCAGCGATCGTGAAATCAATCTCGTGACCCACAGCACTAACAACGGGAACCGAAGAGGCCGCTATCGCCCATGCAACCTCCTCTTCATTGAACTCCCAGAGATCCTCAAGACTCCCACCGCCGCGGGTCAGCACGATCACGTCAACACTTCCGATCGCCTCTGAGCATTGGGATAACTCCGTGATCGCAGCCGCGATTTCCGATGCAGCACCCTTCCCTTGGACACGTACGGGGCTGATCACAACCCGGAGTCCCGGGTGTCGTCGATGGAGAACCTGCAGGAAATCCCGAATGGCAGCACCGGTCGGCGAGGTGATGACGCCTATTCGCTGGGGAAAGCTTGGAAGAGTACGTTTGCGCTTCTGATCAAAGAGTCCCTCGGCAGCCAGACGGCGCTTGAGTTCCTCAAAGCGGGCCTGAAGCACGCCCTCCCCCTTGGGGCGGACGAGGCGCACCATCATTTGGTACTGACCGCGCGGGTGGTACACGCCGATCTGCCCCAAGAGGCAGACCTGCAGGCCATCCCTGAGTTGAAGGTCACCCTGCATGGATGAGGAACGGGCAAAGAGAACGCACGAAAGCTGGGATCCCTCATCCTTCAGCGTGAAATAACAATGCCCCGATGCCTGCCTACGGAAATTGGAGATTTCACCTTCCACCCAGAGTGAATCGAGTCCGTCCTCTAGCAATCGGGAAATCCTTTGGGTCAGTTCAGAGACACTCAGGATGGTGTCACGCGGGTTCTCCCGGGACTTGGAATCATCCGCTTCCTTGTCTGAATTCCCTTCTTCCTCTTGTTGTAACGGCTTTCCTTGATAGCTCGCTTGCTTATCCACCAAGGAACGAAGGACTCTCCTGCGCGTCGTTGTTTTTGCAATGGGTGACGGTGGAAGTGAATCGATCTTCCCTGGGAGGATCTGGGGCATATCAAACCCAAGCTGAAGCTCACTATGCTTCTCGTTCTGATTTCCCTCCCCAACCGAGCGGCGTGATATCATCAGGTAAGCTGCTTGGTGAGAGCTTCGAGAAGAAGTGAAAGTCGCTTCGGAATCTCCAGTTCGGCCAGAAGTTCCTGACGGGTGTCAGAATCGACCAGAAGCGTTGAGGCCACCAGATCGGTGATCACGCCAATGTCAGTAATCTGGTTAAGATAGGCCTCGAATTGCTGGGGAAGCTCGATTCCTTGCTCCTTGAACCTGGCGCAAAGGGCATGAAGACGGGTCACTTGGCTCTCCAGATTTCCACGTTCCCCATCCTTGCTCGTGAGGGACTCGATATGGGCGATTCGATATGGCTCAACTTGCTCGTAATCGGTGAAGCGAACACGGCTAACCCCCTGCAGGATGAGATTGGAAGTTCCGTCATCATTCCGGATACAGGCCCGGAGAAGACCTACCCCGGCGATCGGTTGGATCTCTGACTCCTCATCGTCACGAGGCATCGCCACGGCAAGCATGCGATCCGTTCCCAAAGCTTCTTCCAGCATGGAGCGGTACCGGGGCTCGAAAATAAAGAGCGGAAGCAACGAATTGGGAAAGAGCGTCACCCCGGGGAGTACCATCACGGGAACAGTTCTTGGTAAGTCCTGGATACCCTGCCTGTTCATAGGAAAAGAGTACGCACTCCAAGCTCCCTCTTAAACCTCAAATGGGAGATTTTTTCCGCTTTCCTGTCATAGGTACAAAAAAAGGGCGCGGAGATACCCGCGCCCTTTTTGAAGTTAAGAAGATCCTGTGTCTTTTAGCGCTGAATTCGGGCGGAACCGCCCTTTGCCAAGGCCTTGACCTGTTCGACGGTCGCCATCGACGTATCGCCAGGGAATGTCGTCAGAAGGGCCCCATGAGCCCAACCGAGCTTAACGGCCTCTTCGGGCGTCTCGCCGCTGAGAAGACCATAGAAGAATCCCGCTGCATATCCGTCTCCGCCACCGACGCGGTCGATGACATCAAGCTCCAAGGTCGGTGTAGTGTAAGTCTGACCATCCACCCAGGCGACGGCTCCCCAACTGTGGCGGTTCGTGGAGTGCACCTCCCTAAGCGTGGTAGCCACCACCTTGATGTGGGGATGCTTTTTGGTGACATTACCCATCATGCTGAAGAAAGCGCTCGGATCGAGCTTGTCCTTGGCATGTACTTCGGGGCCGGGGATGCCGAGGCCCATCTGAAGATCCTCTTCGTTGCCGACGAGGACGTCGACATTTTTAACGATCCTATCCAGCACTGCTACGGCGCGCTCGTGACCGCCGACGATGTTCCAGAGCTTGGCGCGGTAGTTCAGGTCAAAGGAGGTGACAGCACCCGCCTCTTTGGCGGCCTGCATCGCCTCAATGATAACTTCAGCCGTTGACTCGGAAAGGGCGGCAAAAATGCCACCGCTGTGGAACCAGCGGACACCTTGGGAGAAGATCTCCTTCCAGTTGAAATCGCCGGGCTGAAGTTTGGCTGCAGCCTCATTGCAACGGTTGTAAAAAACAACGGGAGCGCGGACACCCTGACCACGATCGCTGTAGACTGCCGCGATGTTCGGTCCATGCACTCCATCGTGCTTGAAGTCCTTGTAGAAAGGCTTCACGCCCATTGCCCTCACGCGCTCGGCAACCAGATCACCGATCGGATAGTCCACCATGGCGCTGGCCATGCCGGTCTTGAGACGGAAACAATCCGAAAGATTAGCCGCAACGTTAAACTCACCGCCGCTGACATGAATGTCGGCGTGGGTGGCTTTGCGGAATGGGATGGTGCCGGGGTCGATACGGTGGATGAGTGCGCCAAGGGACAAGAAGTCCAGAGCGCCGTCTTTACGGATGTTTAGGCTCATGTTGTTGGTTGTTGATGTAGAGTGCTGTTGAGTTTTGTCTTCTTAGACGTTGTAGGTGCTCGAGGAGATGTTCCCGCCGCGACCCGTCCAGTTGGTGTGGAAGAACTCTCCACGGGGCTTATCAATACGCTCGTAGGTGTGCGCACCGAAGTAATCGCGCTGAGCCTGCAGGAGGTTGGCAGGAAGGACAGCGCTGCGGTACTGGTCGAAGAACGAGAGCGCCGTGCTGAAAGCAGGAACAGGGATCCCCTTCTTGGCGGCCGTGGCCACGATGTTTCTCCAACCCTTCTGGCTCTTCTTCATCTCGCCGCGGAAGTAGTCGTCAAGCAGGAGGTTCGTGAGCTTCGGGTTCTTGTCATAGGCCTCCTTGATCTTGCCAAGGAAGCGAGAACGGATGATACAGCCACCACGCCACATCAGGGCGATGCCACCGTAATTAAGATTCCAGCCATACTCCTTGGCCGCTGAGCGCATCAGCATGTAGCCCTGTGCGTAGCTGACGATCTTCGAGGCGTAGAGAGCGCTCTTGATGTCTTCAATAAACTTCGTCCTCTTAACAGGATCCTTGGCAATGGCGGCAAGAGAGGGGCTTGGGCCCTTGATCTTTCTTGCAGCCTTCACACGCTCGTCCTTGAGAGCGGAAACACAGCGGGCATAGACAGCCTCAGCCATGAGCGTGATGGGAATACCGAGTTCCTGAGAATTGATGACAGTCCATTTGCCCGTGCCCTTCTGGCCCGCTGTGTCGAGAATCTTGTCGACCAAAGGGAGTCCATCCTCGTCGTTCTTGCCCAGAATGTCGCGCGTGATCTCAATGAGATAGCTGTCCAGATCCCCGAGATTCCACTCGGCGAAGACGTCGTGCATCTCGGCGGCGCTCATTCCGAGGCCGTTTTTCATGATATTGTAGGCCTCACAGATCAACTGCATGTCGCCGTACTCAATGCCATTGTGCACCATCTTCACATAGTGACCGGCTCCACCTTCGCCAACCCAGTCACAACAGGGCGCACCCCCGTCAACCTTGGCCGATACAGACTGGAAGATTTCCTTCACGTGAGGCCATGCAGCGGGGCTTCCGCCAGGCATGATGCTGGGACCTCGACGAGCACCCTCCTCACCACCCGAGACACCTGTTCCGATGTAGAGCAACCCCTTGCCCTCAACATACTTCACGCGGCGGGCCGTGTCGTCAAAGAGTGAATTACCACCATCAATGATGATGTCTCCAGCTTCAAGGTGTGGGAGGAGCTGCTCAATGAAATCGTCAACGGGCTGGCCGGCCTTGACCAGCATCATCACTCGGCGGGGACGCTTCAGCTTGGATACCATCTCGGCGATGGAGTGAGCGCCCTGCACCTTGGTTCCCTTGGCCTCGTTGGCAAGGAAGTGGTCCACCTTTTCAGTGCTCCTGTTGTATGCAACGACCGTGTTACCGTGGTCGTTCATGTTGAGAATAAGATTCTGGCCCATAACGGCCAGACCAATGAGTGCGATGTCTCCTGTAGGTTCCATGGTTATTAAGTTAGAGCCGTTCACATTAACGCTACCCTCCCCGAGGAAAAGCAGAAAATGTCTCAGCGTTTGAACTTGGCTGGGAAAGAGGTGTGATCTTTATTAGGAGGAGCCATGGACAAAACCCACCGTGTCGGCACATCGCTTTTTTTGAAAAAACCATGAGTTTATACGTTGTGATGGGAGTCTCCGGGTGCGGAAAGAGTAGTGTCGCCAAGACCTTGGCGGAAACCACGGGGGGGGTATTTCTTGACGCCGATGATTTTCATACCGAGGAGAACAAACAAAAAATGAATGCCTGCCTCCATCTCAACGATCATGACCGCTGGAATTGGCTAAAAGAACTCAATGAGGAACTCCAGAGACGCCAGACCGACGGACGTCCGACCTTCCTCGCCTGTTCCGCCCTAAGGGCCATCTATCGCAAACAGCTAAGCGAAGGCCTCGCTCGGTTGGATTTCATATACCTGAAGGGATCACAGGATTGCATCCGCCATCGCATGGAGGCCCGTAAAAATCATTTTATGCCCTCTGAGTTGCTAGCAAGCCAGTTTAAGACTCTGGAGGAGCCGTTGCCCGGGGAGGCCTTAGTGGTTTCGGTGGAGAAAAGCCTGCCGGACATCATCAGCACCATCATGGATCATATACACTTGGCGGGGGCAACCACTCCTCAAATCAAATCGACAGCAACATCCTCATGATCGTTCACTGACAACCTCCCTCACACTTTCCATTTCTTACTGCTGATTTCGTAATTCAATACCCACCCCAACATCAACTGACACACCATGAGAGCAACCACATTCATCACAGACAGCTTCCTTCTCGAAAATGAGACCGCCAAAGAACTCTTTTCTCAGTACGCGTCACCACAGCCCATTCACGACTATCACTGCCACCTACCTCCCAAGCAGGTTGCAGACAATCACCGCTTCGCCGATCTCGCCGATATCTGGCTCGGGGGAGATCATTACAAGTGGAGAGCCATGCGAGCTAATGGTGTCGCCGAGCGTTTCTGCAGCGGGGATGCCAAGGGATATGACAAATTCCTGGCCTTTGCCAAAATGCTCCCCTATGCGGTCGGCAACCCCCTCTATCACTGGAGTCACCTTGAACTTCTACGCATCTTCGGGATCGACCTCCTGATCAACGAGGCCAATGCACCCGCGATCTGGGAACAAGCCAATGCGCGCCTTCAATCGAACGATCTGGCCGCACACGGAATCCTCGCCTCCAACAAGGTCGCCGTCATTGGCACAACCGATGATCCAGCCGACTCGCTGGCCGAGCACGAGCGCATTGCAGCCTCAGGCATCCCGACCAAAGTTTATCCCACTTTCCGTCCGGACAAGGCGCTGAATGTCCATCAACCAGAACTCTTCAATCTTTGGTGCGACCGACTCGCAGCGATCAGCGGGGTTGAGTGCCAGACACTCGGAGGGCTCATGGATGCGCTTAAAAAACGTCATGATGACTTCCATGCGATTGGCGGGCGACTCTCCGACCACGGTCTTGAGAGCTGTTTTGCCAGCGAGTGCACGGAGAGCGAGGCGAAGCAGATTTTTGACAAGGCCCGCTCAGGCAAAGCCGCCACAAACGAGGAACAGCAGAAATTCGGTTGGTTTATGATGCTTTACTTCGGGCATCTTGACGCGGCCCGCGGGTGGACGAAACAGCTGCACCTCGGGGCAATGAGGAACACGAATTCCCGGATGCACTCCCTTCTAGGGGCCGACACGGGCTACGACTCCATCAGCGACGCCCCACAGGCCCGCGCCCTCGCCGGCTATCTGGATGCACTGGAGCGCACCAACCAACTGCCCAAAATGGTGCTTTATAATCTCAACCCCGCCGATAACTATGTCTTGGCAACCATGGCTGGAAATTTTCAGGACGGAAGTATTGCTGGCAAGATTCAGTTCGGTAGCGGTTGGTGGCACCTCGATCAGAAGCAGGGAATGGAATGGCAACTGGAAGCCCTCTCCCAGTTGGGACTCATCCGTAGATTTGTCGGGATGCTCACCGATTCCCGCAGCTTCTTATCCTACACCCGCCACGAGTACTTCAGGAGAATCCTCTGCAACAAGATCGGCAACGAAGCAGAACGTGGACTCTTGCCACGTGACATGAAGATGCTTGGCTCAATGATCAGGGAGATCTGTTTCACGAATGCCCGCGACTTCTTCGGCCAGACCTGCGGCTACGAAGCAGTGATCTAGGTTCCGAAAACTCCATAAGAGACAAAGAGATTTTTTGCGGGTTGCCTCGGGCTTCTTTGAGCCTGAGGCGACCCAAGCGTGGGAAGTGTTCCCATGGGGCGTCAAAGCACCTCGCTAAAAGCACACGTCATTAAAAATTACCATTCGATGACCGAGGAAGCCCAGGTCAACCCACCTCCGAACACAACGAGGTGAATGAGTTCACCTTGCTTGAAACGACCCTCACGAGCCGCCTCATCAAGGGCAATCGCTACAGCTGCTGCAGATGTATTACCATAGCGGTCGAGATTGATGTGAAACCGTTCCATCGGGACATCAAGACGTCCCGCAATCGCTTCAATGATCCGAAGATTCGCCTGATGAGGAATGAAGCAGGCGATCTGATCCGCTGTCACAGCCGCCTCCTCCAAGACCTGCTTGGAAGCCTCGACCATGGCGGTGACCGCATGCTTGTAGGTCTCTCGCCCGTTCATCCGGATAGTTGCCGGCTTCTGATCGGCATTCTCCGCGGTCACGGGGCAGGCACTACCGCCTCCCGGGATATGAAGGATCTCTGCAAGGCCACCATTGCTGCCCATCCGTGTGGCAAGGATTCCCTTGGATCCTTCACGGTGGCGAAGGATCGCTGCACCGGCACCGTCACCAAAAAGAACGCAGGTGTTTCGGTCGGTCCAATCTACAATGCTGGAGAGTTTATCGGCACCAATAACAAGGACAGTTTCGTAAGTTCCCGTCGCAATAAATTGGCGTGCAGTCTCGACGCCAAAGAGAAAGCCGGAGCAGGCGGCGGAGATATCAAAACAGGCCGCGTTCACGGCTCCAATTTTGGTTTGCACAAAGCAGGCCGTGCTTGGAAAAAACATGTCGGGGGTGACGGTGGCGCAAATGATCAGATCGATCTCATCGGGTTTGATGCCGGCATTCTCCATGGCCGCCTTGGCGGCATTCGCAGCGAGATCACTGGTGGGTTGTTCGATGCCGGCGATGCGGCGCTCCCTGATACCCGTGCGGGAATGGATCCACTCGTCACTTGTCTCGACGATCTTCTCCAAGTCCGCGTTCGTCATCACGCGCTCAGGCACATAACTTCCGGTGCCGATGATGGAAGCCGTTCGTTTAGACTTCATGGGCAGTGGTGTCGGAAGCGGCAGACTCCGGAGAAGCCTCCTCTCTGAGAAGTGCCTTGGTCAGCACTGCATTGTTCTCATTGTAGGCTTTGACCGCTTCGACAATGCGCGGATTGACCTGTTCCCTAATGAAGTCCATGGCCACACGGATTGCATTCTTGATAGCCAACGGCGTACTGGAACCGTGGGCAATAATGCAGATTCCGTTCACACCCAGCAGGGGACTTCCTCCGTAATTCTCATAATTCGTACGGCTACGAATGGCACGGAAAGCATTACGGGCGATCCAAGCTCCGAGCATACGAAACTTTGTCTTGAGTAATTCATGCTTGAGCCAGCGGAAGACAGCGCTCGCGGTTGCCTCAGCGGTCTTGAGAACCACATTTCCTGTGAAACCATCGCAGAGGATCACTTCAACCGGGTGCTCGAAAAGATCGTGCCCCTCAATGTTGCCTCGGAAATTCAAGGAAGAGGCTTTTAGGAGTTTGAAAACATCCTTGGTAAACTCGCTCCCCTTCACATCCTCACCCCCGATGGACATGAGGCCGATCTCGGGATTCTCATAACCCAAAACGTGCTTTGAGAGCACCGATCCCATAATGGCGTATTGCAGGAGGTGAACCGGGCGAGCATCGACATTGGCGCCCGCATCAATGAGGACGCACACGTTCTTTTCAGTGGGCAGGTAGGAGGCGATACCGGGGCGCTCTATGCCCTCCAGAGTGCGAAGCTTGATCGTCGTGGCCGCCACAGCCGCTCCGGTGTGTCCAGCGCTCACAATGGCGTCGGCATCACCTTTTTTCACAAGATCCACGGCGCGGGAGACGGATGAATCCTTCTTGCGGCGGACAGCTTCGACTGCGGCGTCACTCATCTCCACAACCTGAGTCGTGTGGACAATATCAATGCGCGGATCAGTACACCCTATCCTCTCAAGTTCGGCCTTGATAGAGGGCTCGTCGCCCGTCAGGAAAAGATGCGTGATCTGGGAATACTCTTTGAGAGCGAGTGCAGCACCGGCAACCGTGTTCCGGGGAGCAAAGTCCCCCCCCATAGCGTCGAGGGCAATCCTCATCACAGGTGTATCTGAACAGGCTCTATTCCCTTCCGGCGTGGAAAGGAGGGGTTTTACTACGCCACCTCGACATCAAGCACTTGCCGTCCACGGTAAGTACCGCATGCTTTGCAGGCAGTGTGTGAGTTCAAGGGAGCACCGCATTGGGTGCATTTGCCAAGCTTTGGCGCATGCCAGCGGTTTGCGGCCTTGCGTGTGCGAAGGCGCATCTTTGAAGTTTTACGTTTAGGGACTCCCATCGGATGGCGGTGTTTTGAGTTGGTCGAGTGCCGCCCAGATGGCCCGGGGCGCCGCTTTCTCCACTGACAAAAGGGAGTGATCGGAGCCCGCAGGAAATTGGGCGGGGCAGGTCTTGTCTCCACCCGAATCGCATCGGGGATGCGCGGGTAGAAGGAGATGAATATCCTCCCTGACCTCCGGGGTCAAGTCAACTGATTCACTTCCTCCAAGTTCCATCTGGGTGGCAAAAGTATCGGAAATCATTTCCCGTTCAAAAGATTCGAGGCAGGAGACGCAGATCATCCTAACACGCTGCACCAATCTTCCCGTTGCAAAGAGCCCCCCACCGGACAACCCCACGTCGAGGGAGTACCTCAATGGCCCTATTGGCTCAACTCCCGCGGAATCAAGTTCCAAGTGAGAAGGCTCCTCCTCGCCCTCCAGATGAATGATCTCTCCTTGCGGAATTTGTCTCAGGTGAACTTTCATCGGGATACAGTCTAGAACTTACAGCACATCAGAGAGATTTGCCTTGGGGAATTTTTCGCGCAGGGCGGCATGCACCGGTAACGAGACAAAGGGGGAAACATCCCCACCCAAGCGAGCTACCTCCTTCACAATCCGAGAACTCAGAAAAATACAGTCTTCCCGAGGGGTGAGAAAGATGGTCTCGATCTTCGATTCCAAGCGCCGATTGGTCAGCGCCATTTGGAACTCAAACTCAAAATCAGAGACAGCCCGCAATCCCCTGATCACAACAAAGGCCTCCCGGCGTCGGCAAAAATCGACCAGCAATCCGTTGAGCGGTTCGACGGTGAGTCCCTTGTGCTCGCCGATACTCTTTTCGATCAGGCTTATTCTCTCACCGGTGGAAAAAAGCGGCTCCTTGGCCTCGTTGTCCGCCACACCGATGATCACCTCGTCAAACAGACCGATCGAACGCTTGATGAGATCAAGGTGACCGTTTGTCACCGGATCGAAGCTTCCTGGGTAAATCGCACGGCGGGGGCTCATAAAGGAATCATTCCCACTCGATAGTGGCGGGCGGCTTACTCGAGACGTCGAGGACACAGCGGTTCACCCCCTTGACCTCGTTGATGATGCGGCTGGAAATTTTCCCGAGCAGTTCGTGGGGAAGACGGACCCAGTCGGCCGTCATGCCATCCTGACTCTCAACCATACGCAGCGCGATGGTGTAGTCATAGGTACGCTCATCGCCCATCACTCCCACCGACTGAACGGGCAGGAGGACAGCGAAGGACTGCCAGACCTTAAAGTACCAGCCCGACTCCTTCATCTCCTCGAGAACGATGCGATCCGCGTCCCGCACAATGCGAAGGCGGGAAGGCGTGATTGCTCCCACAATGCGGACCGCCAGCCCCGGTCCTGGGAAAGGCTGACGATCCACCACCTCGCGGGGCAGACCAAGTTCGCGTCCCACTTCGCGAACCTCATCCTTGAAGAGTTGGCGCAACGGCTCCACCAACTCAAACTTCATGTCCTTCGGAAGACCTCCGACATTGTGGTGACTCTTGATCAGCGAGGCTGGATTACCAGCGATCGGGACACTCTCGATGACATCGGGATAGAGTGTTCCCTGCGCCAGAAACCTGAAAGGTTGAGCCGTGCCCTTGGCTGCTTTCTGCAGGTCTATCGCCGCCTGCTCAAAGATACGGATGAACTCCGTTCCGATGACTTTGCGTTTTTTCTCGGGATCGGTGACCCCTTTGAGCTTACCCAGGAAGCGACTCGTCCCATCGACAATCTTGAGGCGGATCTTGAAGTTGCGCCCGAACAACTTATCCACCGCATCGCGCTCCCCGGAGCGCAGGAGCCCGTTGTCAACGAAGATGCAGGTGAGTTGATCTCCAATGGCCTTGTGGATGAGTGCGGCGGCAACGGAGGAGTCAACACCGCCACTAAGGCCAAGGATCACACGTCCGTCGCCAACTTGGTTCCGGATTTGGGCACAAATACGCTCGATAAAAGAGCCCATGGTCCAGTCGCTGGGACATCCGCAGATACCGTGAAGGAAGTTCTGGATGATTGATTTCCCTTTCGGGGTGTGATGCACCTCGGGGTGAAACTGCATCCCGTAGATGCGTCGCTTCGCGTCTGCGATAACGGCGTGGGGAGCGTTTTCTGTAGTGCCGATCGCAGCGAAACCCTTCGGCAACTTTTCGACGCGGTCGCCGTGACTGTTCCAGACATCAAGCTTCTTGGACAATCCTTTGAATAGGGGCGATGTACCGATGGTCGACAGCACCCCTTTGCCGTACTCGCGGTGGGTGGAGCGGGCAACGACCCCTCCAAGGTCTCTGGAGAGAAGCTGCATGCCATAGCAGATGCCGAGGATCGGCAATCCCAACCCATAGATCGCAGGATCGACTTTGGGTGCTTTGGGAGCATAAACGCTGGCAGGTCCACCGGAGAGGATGATTCCCATCACAGTGCCGTCGGCAATTATCTCGCTGGCCTTCGTGGTGTGTGGGACGATCTCCGAGAAGACGCGACACTCGCGCACACGTCGAGCGATTACCTGAGTATATTGTGATCCGAAATCAAGAATGACAATCTTGGAAGATGCCTTGGGAGTGGCCAAGGATTTGGAAGATTTGGAGATTGATTTCTTGGGAACGCTTTTCACGGGTTTTTTGATACGAGTAGCCATGACGTTGAAGAATGAAGTGACCTTGATTACTGGAAGTCGTTTCCGAAGGATTGGCCCGACCCCATGTCGCCCTTCATCACCTTTTCATTGTAAAGTTGACCTTGACCACTGAGTCCTTTGACGGCGGTATCGGCAATCGTATCCGCATCTTCCTCGACCGTTGCACAACCTGTCAGGCCAGCCAGAGGAATCATAAAAATGAAAAGAAGGATGAGAAATTGGATTGGTTTCACACGCCGAACGTAAAAGATCCTGTGGATAAGGCAATCCGAGAAGGCATCTTGAACAACGAACTCCCCTTTATCCAACTCTTGCTCGAAGCCTACGCCTCGGGAATCTTCCCAATGGGTACCCCTGAAGGACATATCGAATGGTACTCCCCGGACCCGAGGGGCATCCTCCCCCTCGATGAATTTCATACGCCACACGGTCTCCGCAGGGCTCTCAAAAAAACTGATTGGGAAATCAAGATCGATCATGATTTCAGAGGTGTCCTCAAGGCATGTGCCTTCAGGGAAAAGACCTGGATCACACCCGATATCGAACAATGCTATCTCCAGCTTTTCGAGGAAGGCTACGCCCATTCCGTGGAGGTTTGGCTTGATGGTTTTCTTGCTGGTGGCCTCTACGGAGTATCCCTAGGTGCAGCTTTCTTTGGTGAATCGATGTTCCACCGGGTCACGGATGCATCGAAGGTTGCCTTGTGGCATCTCGTGAAGATTCTCAGGCAAAACGGCTACCTTCTCCTGGATACCCAGTGGAACACCCCTCACCTTGCCACGTTCGGTGCTCGTGAAATCTCCCGAAGTGACTATCTCGGGCAACTCGCCGGGGCGCTTGAAATAAAAGCCTCCTTTCCCAGAGCTAAAGACGCGTGAGTGAATTTGTTTGAACGCCCGACTCTAGGGTGGTGTCACACCAACATGACACTACAACTCGTAAATCTAGTGATTTCAGCGTCGGGTGGTGTGGTCACTTACACGCTTCTGAGGTGGCTTTCCATCCGGCATGACGCCAAGACTCAGAAAGTCGCTAAAGCCACCCGCTGAAAGCGCTCTCAAGGAGCGCTCTGCTCAGGTGCCTCTGGCGGCACGTTCAAGCACGCTTGTCGTTGAACGCCCCGGTACCAAGGGGACTAACCTGATCATGGCGCCAACTTCCTCAAGCGCGGCACGTTCCTTGGGGTTTAAAGTATCAAGCGTATAGTCACCCCCTTTAGCGTAGATCGCGGGACGTAGAGCACGGATAACATCGGTTACCCTCATCCCCTCAAAAATCGTGACCTGATCGACACAACGAAGCGCTGCAAGGACTTCAGCGCGATCCAATTCACCGTTTACCGGCCGGGATGGCCCCTTGAGTTCCCTGACGGATGCGTCACTATTGACCGCCACAATCAAGGCGTCTCCAAGTTCCCGCGCCTGCCTGAGATAACGCACATGGCCAGTATGAAGAATATCGAAACAACCATTCGTCAGCACGAGCCGCTTCCCACTTGCAGCATAACTGGCCCCAAGTGCTTGGAGTTCGTGGCTTCCTACAAGGCGTTCCATGTTTCCCATGGCGCTTATGGGAAACGGAAGGAGGGATACTGAAAAGAAGATTCTCAATTTCTCCAGCAAACTCCCAAGACTGCTTTCCGAATGAGATTGCAAAAAAAACGGA
>WBXH01000034.1 GCA_008933015.1 Verrucomicrobiota bacterium
GACCAGATCGATGCTCTCGTCGATGCCTCCATGGAATCGAGTCCCACTCAGGTCGATATCCAGACAAAGTTCCTGGAAATCAATCAAAATAACCTCCAGGAACTCGGCTTTGACTGGCTCCTGGGTCCCTTTAACGTAGGTGGAGGCGTCTATGGGAGCGGCGGTGGTGGAAACGGAAATTCCGCGAATTATCCCTTTGGAAATCCTTATCCTGGAAGTTATCCCATGAGCAAAGTTGGCTCCCTACGTTCCGGGGATTCTGCAATCACTGGTAACGCTGTTGACTCGCTGCTGGCGGCTCAAAATGCAGGAAATTTTGCTGCGGGAAATGGGACTCTAGCTGCACCCGCGCCCGGCATCTTCAGTATTGCCGGAGTCTTCTCAGACCCACAGTTCCAGATGGTGATCCATGCGCTGAACCAGAAGAAAGGAATCGATCTGATGGCCGCGCCGAAGGTGACCACCAAGAGCGGCATCAAGGCGACGATCCAGATCGTCAACGAGTTCATCTATCCGACCCAATACGATCCGCCGACCATTCCTCAAACGACCTCGAACGCCGTGGCTGGATTCTCTGTCCCTCCCACGGTCACCCCCTCTTTCCCGCGTAATTTCGTCATGGAGCCGCTAGGAGTCATCCTGGATGTCCTCCCTACGATCGGTCCTGATGGTTACACGATCGACATGGCGCTCAACCCGAAGGTCACGGATTTCGACGGGTTTATCAATTATGGATCTCCGATCAATGAGGTTGGTTATACTATTCAAAGTGGGCTTGCCATCCCTGTTGCGCAGGCAGTGACGACGAATACCATCAACCAACCGGTCTTCTCGACTCGTGAAGTCAATACCTTCGTGACCGTTTGGGATGGACAGACCGTAGCGCTAGGAGGACTCATCAGGGAAGATGTGCAAAAAGTTCAAGACAAGGTTCCATTCCTGGGCGACGTCCCTCTGGCAGGACGCCTCTTCCGATCTGACGTGGATCAGAAACTCAAGAAGAATCTGGTCATCTTCGTCAAACCAACCATCTTGGATGCACAAGGTCAACCGCGCCGCGGTAACGATGAGGAACTTGAGCAGGTACAGACCTTAGGACTCCCCCGTGATCTTCCTCAACCTTTAGATCGCTCGACTGCTGGACAAACAAAATAAGACCCAAGACTCACGGAAATCAGGACATTTCCTGACTTCCGTGAAGAGTGAGCCAGTGACATGCCTTCAGTAGCCATCACAGGAACGATTGGAAGCGGCAAATCAGAACTCCTGCACTTGTTGGGAAAGGGTCTTGCCACTTTCATACCGACGTCCATTTTTTCTGCGGACGATGAGAATAGGAAATTGCTGGATACCGATCTCGAGGTCAGGGAAGCGATTATCCAAAAATTAGGGAAAGACTGCTATCATCCTGATGGGAAGGCTGATAGGACTCGTCTCTTTTCGATGATCAGTATAGATGCGCAGGCACTCTCAACGCTCGAAGGGATCATGCATCCCAAGATCGAAAGTCTATGGAGACCAAAGGCTGAAAAACACGCCACTTCCACAACCTCCTTTTTCATCGCTGAAATCCCACTACTGTTTGAAAAAGGATTGGAATCCTACTTCTCAAAGAGCATCGTTGTCGGGTGCTCTGACTCAATCCGAAAAGAGAGAATGATGCGCCGCTCCCTTACTCCGGAGAAAGCCGAAGGCTGGATGAACTTGCAGGAATCCCAGCAGAGCAAAGTCACAAAATCCGATTATATGATCTGGAATGATGGATCCCTTGAGGCCCTGAAAAACCAAACATCTCTACTAGCATCATCCCTTTTGAAACAATGACTACCCCTTCCACTAATCATGAGATTACCCATGCCGCGGAAGGCGAAGTTCTCACTCCTGCACCACGTCCCGTACCGGAACCAACCGAGTTTTCCAGCCTGCAGCAGTTGAACCATGCCGAGTTACTCGCGCTGGCGGCTTCCCGTCATCTTTCCGTCTTCCACGATTCTTCACGCCACCATCTTCTCTTCGATCTGGTTCGTGACCTTTTGCGACGAGGAGGGCTTGTCACGGCAGAGGGCATCCTGGAATTTGCTCCTGAGGCACCGATGATCCGATGGCCGCTTGTCAACTTCAAGCCTACTCCGTGTGATCTCACTCTTCCTATTCCTCTACTCCGTCAATATGAACTGAGACCAGGCCTGAGGCTCCGGGGAACGGTACGGATGATTGGAGACCGTCACTTGGGGCTCGACACCCTTCTCTCGATCGAGGGAATTCCAGTGGAGGATTGGAAGATCCCTGCTGAGTTTGAGAAGTTGACCGCCATGTTCCCTAACCGGAGAATCCACTTGGAGCAACCGGGTAAAAATAACCCGACGGCACGGGCCATCGATCTCATTGCCCCTCTCGGTATGGGTCAACGCGGCCTCATCGTGGCTCCCCCCCGTGTAGGGAAGACCATGATGCTCAAAAGCCTCGCCCTTGCGATCCGGGCAAACCATCCCGACGTCCATCTGATGCTCCTCCTTGTCGATGAAAGGCCGGAAGAGGTCACCGACCTCCGCCGCTCTCTGGACTGCGATATTTTCAGCTCCACCTTCGACGAGCCCACCACTCGACACGTTCAGGTCGCCGAGATGGTCTCTGAACGCTCCAAGAGATTGGTGGAACTTGGGAAGGACGTCGTCGTCCTGGTCGACAGTGTCACCCGGCTCTCAAGAGGCTATAACAACGGGATCAAGGGCAAGGGGCGAACGATGAGCGGTGGCGTGGATGCCACGGCTCTGGCTCGTCCAAAACGTTTCTTCGGATCGGCCCGCAATGTCGAGGAGGGGGGGAGTCTCACCATTCTGGCCACCGCCTTGATCGAGACCCACAGTCGCATGGATGACCTGATCTTTGAGGAATACAAGGGTACCGGGAACATGGAGATCCATTTGGATCGTTCCATCATGGAGCAGCGCATCTTCCCGGCCATTCACATCACGAAATCGGGCACCCGCCGCGAGGAACTCCTTTACCATCCCGACGAGTACGACCGCGTGACTCTCCTGCGCAAGCAACTCTCCGAGATACCCGCCGTCGAGGCCATGCAGATCCTGGCGCTCAACCTCGAGACGACAAAGACCAATGCCGAACTCTTGCTTCAAGGTCTGAAGGGCCTTTAAAAAACAGTAAAACAGGCCAATGCTGGGGGGAATCAGTTGACGATCCCTCCGACTGCCCACGCGTTATCTTACAGGATCGGAGGAGGGATGATCAGAAGATCCCTCAGCACCCCTCTTTTCTTATAGTAGGTGCAGATCAGAAAACCTGCAATACCGCCGCCAAGGTGTGCCAAGTGGCCGATTTCCTTCTCGATCCCCAGAAGCCAGAAGATTACAGAACCAAGAATCACCAACCAACCTAGGGTTGCAGCCTTCATCCGTACCGGTATCACAAAAAAGATCAATGCCGTGATCTCAAGTCGCGGGAAGAGCGTTGCAAAACCGACAAGGAGGGCACACACCGCACCGGAGGCCCCAACCAGATCGGTGCTTGATGGAGACGAGAGGGTCTGGAGGAGTCCTCCCCCGACAACTCCTCCGAAATAGAGCACCAGATAACGTCCAGAACCAAGGACCTCCTCAAGTGCCGGCCCCGTGAACCAAAGGGCCACCATATTTACCAATAAGTGAAGAAGATTCCCGTGTAGAAAAGCGTGGGAGATCAACTGCCACCAATCTCCTTCAACAAGCCCATTCCGACTAAGGGCAAGTGCAGGAAACAGTGAGGAGTCAAAGAATAGACGGAAGATTTCTTCTGAGAGGAAGAAAGTCAGGTTTACCCCGATCAGAGCGCAGGTCACTGGAGCCGAGCGGAAACGATTCATTCCTAAGAGCCCCCTTTATTGACTTAAATTACAAGCCCCTAGGGACGATCACCGGAAGTGCGGCCTGCTCGAGTTTGAAGGAGAGAGGGAGGTAGCCGACCATCTCACCATCCAGTTCGTAGGGAACCATCCCCTCCGAATCGAGGTGGAGTGAAGCGGTCTGGAAATACTCCACATCACCGAGTTCCGTATGATGCCCCATCAGGATGGCATGCATGTAGCGAAGCAGATCCCATGGGCTTTGATTCTGGAACACGAGGACATCTAGAAGTCCATCGCTTGAGGATCCACTGCGGAACATCTTGAAGGGACCTCCGTAGAATCGTCCGTTTCCTATAAGAACAAAGGATCCCTTGCGAACCTTTCCATCGTCACTCTCCATCATGATCGGTGAGGGCTTCCTGAACACAACCTGGGCTAACGAGAGGAGATAGCTCAGAGGACCAAACACCTTCTTGGACTGTCGTGACGTGCGGCGAACTACCTCCGCATCAAGACCCACTCCGGCCAATTGGACAAAGTAACGGGATCCCTCCTTGGTTTCGCACCGTGGGAGGTCAATGTGTCCCAACTCTCCCTCCACAATAATTTCCCAAGCCTTTCTCAGCGAGTTCATGGGAATTCCGAGTTCAAGGGCAAAGACATTCATTGTTCCGACTGGCAAGATTCCGAGGGATACTCCCGGAATCGCAGAGGAAATAATACCATTCACCACCTCATTGATCGTTCCATCCCCACCGGCCGCAATGATCGTGGTGAACCCCTCCCGTGCAGCCGTGCGTGCGATCCGCTCTGCATCGCCAGGCATCTTGCTGAGACGAACCTCCAAGTCATCGCTCAGCGATTGAATTTGATCCTCTAATGAGGAAGCCCTGTCACTATGGGCGGCGGGATTGAGAATGATAATGGTCTTCTTCACACTTCACAAAATCTACAGTCCATCTAACTTCTCCCTGTGCGCCTGATTGCC
Source organism: Verrucomicrobiota bacterium (assembly GCA_008933015.1). Taxonomy (GTDB): domain Bacteria; phylum Verrucomicrobiota; class Verrucomicrobiia; order Chthoniobacterales; family UBA6821; genus UBA6821. Next base: position 4,830 of record WBXH01000034.1, read on the forward strand.
AAGTCCATTTTTTCTCTGGTTGTCATTGTTCTGGCGTTCGCCGTGATTGGCTCCATCACTCTGAGTCTCGTTTTGCAGTCCCAGTATGGCAAGAAGCACCTACAGGAAAGCCTTGCCGGCATCTTTGGAGTGCCGGTCAAGGTGAAGCGGGCTTTTGGAGTGCCGCCAACCTCTATAAGGGTGAACGGAGTTGAAGCAGGCATTCCCGGGGAGCCTCCCTTCTTCACTGCCGAATCAATCACTCTCTCGCCTGACTATATGGCCCTGCTTCATGGCCAACTCATGATTGCCGGGATCACATTACGGCAACCCAGCCTACATCTTGGTAAAGGAGTGATGAGCGTGCCAAAAAATCCCCTTCATCAACCTTCTTCACCAACACCTGTATCTGCTTTTGTAACAACATTTCAGATGCAGTCACCTCAGATCCCGCTTCAGATTCCCGAGTCCGGCAATCTGTCCAATCAGGTCAGGTCACTTGCTCCATCCCTAAGAAGCATCACTATTACGAAGGGTGAACTCGTACTACTCGATGAGAAAGGGATTCCCTCTGTATCTATCAGCGGACTGGACCTGCATGGAGGAAATCGTGGGGATGTCTGGAATGGAATCCTCAAAGCATCCAGGGTGATTTTCAGGAACCAACTCATCATTCGAAACGTTGAGTCTCCGGTAAGTTTCACCAATGGGATGAGTTCTCCGTCCCTTTCATTGAATCCGATTAAGGCAACATTTGGAGGGGGAAAGCTTGGCGGTAAGGTCATCCTTGATCTCTCCTCCACATCTCCAGCATACACCCTCACACTTAAACTCACGGGGGCCTCCCTGAAGGAGTTGCTAACCGATGCTTACATGGATGGTTCCCGCGCAGATGGAGTCGTGACAGGCGCACTGGACCTCGCGGGACAGATCGGCAAGGGATCCACCATGACAGGTAGCGGTAATCTGAACTGCACGGAGGCGGTCATCCAGCCGGCCGGTTTTTTAAGGCAGATCGGCCAACTCCTGCAGGTCGAGGAACTCCAACTCCTGAAAGTGGACGAGGGAAAATGCCTCTTTCGAATCGATGCCGGGCATCTGGAGATTGGGGACCTAATGCTTCGCACTGATAACCTCATTCTCGCTGCAAAGGGACCGCTTCATCCCTCCGGCGAACTCGATCTTGATTCCAGGCTCCTCTTTAACGAAAAACTCACGGGGCGACTGAAAGGACTCCTTGGCTCGCAGCTTTCTGTCGCCCCCGAGAGCGGATATTCTCAGATTGCCTTCCATGTTTCTGGAACAGTCATGAGCCCAAAAACGGACCTCTTGGAACGTCTCACGGGGATTCGCATCGGCGGTGATCTGGGAGGACTGCTGCAGGGGCTTTTCGGACGTCCGGCCCCGCGCACCCAACCCGCTCCCACAGTCGGAGGTTCCTCACACTGATCACATCATGAGAGTGATTGCGGGATCAGCCGGAGGACTATCCCTCATCCCCCCGGGCAAGGGAACAAGGCCGACCATGGATCGCGTCAAGGGAGCCATCTTCTCCTCGCTGGGTGACAGGATTCCGGAAGCCCGTGTGCTTGACCTTTTCGCGGGAAGCGGAGCCCTTGGGATCGAGGCCATGAGCCGTGGAGCTACATCCGCGACCTTCGTCGAGAATCACGGTCCGACAGCGTCACTTATCCGGCGGAACCTTCGGGAGACGCGCCTGGCAGGAAATGTCCAGCAGATGGATGTCTTCCGGTTTTTGGATCTCTACCTTGCACCGGATAGTCTGGATGTGATCCTGGCTGATCCCCCATATCTGAAATATTTCAAGGGCGGAGAGGAGAATCCTGCCGAAGCACTCCTGTCTCATCCCGCTATTGCGAGGGCGCTTGGATCCGAGGGGCTTCTCGTCCTGGAGTGCGAGCGTCGACAACCCCTCCCCACGTTAAACTCATGGGATATTCTCTCGGATAGGAATTACGGTGAATCGCGCATCCTCATCCTGAGAAGGCCCGTATGAAGCGAATTACCCTCCTCCTCTACAACCTTCTCTTTGTGCCGGTGCTGCTGATTCTGCTTCCCGGATACACTTTCAGGAACTGGCGCCGCGGAGGATACGGGACCAAGCTCAAACAACGCTTTGGGATTCTCGACCGGGAAACACTTGCGCGGATCGGCAAGGGTAGAATCTGGCTCCATACCGTCAGTGTCGGAGAGGTTGGTATCGGACTACGGTTTGCTAAAGCTTACCACGAGCGTCATCCTGGGTCTCGTTTTCTGATCAGCAGCACTACCCCTACAGGATTGAAGATCCTGCAGCAGGAGGCGTCGGACTGGCTGGAACCGATGGCTAATCCCGTTGATTTCCCCATCCTGACCTCACTCCTCGTGACGGCGCTAGCTCCCACGGCACTTTTGATGGTGGAAGCTGATATTTGGCCCAACCGTCTCGCTGCTTGCACGGCTCTCGGCATTCCCACCGCTCTCCTCAACGCCCGGCTCTCTAGTCGTTCTGAATCCCGTTTCTGCCGCTTCAAAACGATCACTTCATCATTCTTCAACGATCTCCGACTGATCACCCTCTCAGAAGTCGAGGACAAGGCACGGTGGCTCTCCATGGGCGTGCGTCCAGAACTCCTGGAAGTGACGGGAAACATGAAGTTTGACCAGCATTCCGACCCAAGGATTCCGAATCTTTCCATCCCGAGGGAAACAGGTTGGAACTCAGAGGACCCCATCCTGCTTGCAGCTAGCACCCATGCAAGGGAAGAAGCGGAGGTTGCCAGTGTCTTCCTTAGTCTCAGAGCGAAGAATCCCACCTTACGGCTTGTCATCGCCCCACGCCATGTGGAACGCCGTAAGGAGATTCTCGGCGAACTCCGCGGACTCGGTCTCTCCTGCTCTCTTCGCTCGGAGGGTTTCACCGCTCCCTCGGATGTCTTGTTGCTCGATACGACAGGGGAACTCTCGGGGTGGTATCCCTTGGCTACCGTCGTCTTTGTCGGAAAGAGTCTTCCCTGCTCCGTGAATCACGGAGGTCAGAACATGATCGAACCCATGCAGGCCGGGTGTGCCGTAATCACTGGACCTCATACCGGTAACTTCGAACCTCTGGCCACGAGGCTTTGTGATGCCGGAGCACTGCTTCGTAGCGACAATGCCGTAACAATGGGGGCACAAATTGGGGAATTACTCTCGGACGAAGGCCTACGAGAAAAAATGATCCTTGCCGCTGGCTCCCTTCTTGAAACCAGCTTGGGGGCCACGATCCGCAACTGTCAGCTTGTCGAAAGCCTACTCGGGAGACCCCTCCCAGAAAAGCCTAGCAGCAAGTGACCAATCCCGCTCGGCAACGCGGGCCCGGGCTAGTACCCCCATTTTTTCGCGGAGCGCTGGATCAACCACGAGGCGCTTAACCGCGATCGTGAGTGCTTCGAGATCAAGCCCCTTCGTGACGAAACCATCCTCGCTATCATTAACCAGATCCTTGGGCCCCCCGACATCTGAGACAATGACGGGCAGTCCACTGGCCTGAGCTTCAATCACAACATTCCCGAAGGTGTCCGTGGTGCTGGGAAACACAAAGAGATCGGCGGAGGCATAGGCTGCTGCGAGTTCATCACCATGGAGGCTTCCGGTATAGATTCCCTCAGGGAGAAGTTCTTTCATCATTAATGCATAGGGACCATCGCCGACGATGAGTGGACGGACAGGCACCCCACTGGAAAGCAACCGGCGCATACCCGCGGCAAACAGGTCGAGATTCTTTTCCCGCGAGACGCGTCCCACATAAAGAGCACCGACCTCCCCCTCACGAAGGCCTCTTTTTTTCCAGAAATCAGGGTTCTTTTTCGATGGATGAAACAATCCCGTATCCAAACCTCGTGGCAGGATTCTGAGCTTCTCGGGTGCGATCCCCCTCTCCACCCAGCAACGACGATAGTGATCGGAGTTCACATAGATCATGTCCATCTGGGAGTAGAACCAGTGCATGTAGTTCCAGGTGAGTGACTCCATGAGTCCGTCCTCGGTCAGGATCCGGACATACTCCGGGAAATCAGTGTGATAGATCCCGACGGTGGGAAGTCCAAGCACCCTTGCCGCTCCCAGGGCAGCGAGTCCGACAGGACCGGGCGTGCTGATGATTACTTCCGTGAAATTCCGTGACTGCAAATGGTCAATGATCTGGAGAAGCGGAGGGAAGCTGAGTTTCTGCAACTCATACTCCGGCAACTCAAACTCTCCGATCGGGGGAAAGTTTTTAAGCGGTATCCCCGGCACAGAGACCTCGTTCCTCGAGACCATGACCTCAACGAACTTCCCATTGGCCACGAGTTGGGAACTCATCCGTTGGATCGTCGTTGAGACTCCGTTCACATCGTCAAGAGTGTCGGTAAACCAAGCTCTTTTTGTGTTGTGAAGAACCGGTGGGATCGTTTTGCGTACGGTCGTGGCAGCCTCTCTCAGACGGAGTCGTGAGGGTGTCCTGAACGCGTAGAGATAGGGACTTAGGAGTGCGACCAATGGCACCACTGGCCCGATCATCTGGATACTTTCCAGAAAACGCCCCTCCATAAGCTGCTGCAGGAACTGAAGGGTCAACCTGTAGGCAAGGCGGCTTGCCATCATGTTCGCCATCAGAAATGCGCGCCGACTCGGCTCCTCTACCCCTTTCAATTCTTTGTTCAGTTCGGCCCGCATCGCCGGTTCGTGGAGGGAGTTGGAAAGTTCCTTCCAGAGGGAACGTGGACCGGGGTTAGCCAGTTCGAAGATCTTGCCGCTGGCAATCCCCTGCGCCAAAAAAGCGAATTTTTCGCCGGCAGTGAAGGTTGTCGGATCCTTACCCTCCATGAATCGGGCGAAAGCCTTCTCGACAAGCCGAAGCGTCGGGGAGGCAGCATGACCGGCCATGCGTTCCTTGGCGTAGGAAAAGGCGACCTGATAGGTTTCCAAAGCCGTGCGAAGTGGCGAACCGGAAGTTCCACGTGCCTCACAGTTTCCGGTGCGCAACTGCTTTAAAAACTCTGCGGCATCTTTCACTTGCGTCGTCTCCGTCCATGCATGGCCGGGCGTGGTTCCTCCGTGATCATCAGAACCTCCGAACCAGACCTTAACCCAAGGTTCCGCATGGGTCGGGATAAGCCCAGTCGCCGAGCTGAATCGCTCGATATCCTCCTGACGCAGATCAAAGAGATAATGGGAGACATTCGTGATCAGCGAGCCATCACGCCCGTTGACGCCCTCAAAGTGACGGAAGAGCAGCGCCAAGCGCATGAGATGAATTGGACGCAGGCGGTCTTCAAGGCCTCTGAGCGGACTGGCCACGCCGTGGGCGATCTCTTCCCGGCAGAGGTACTGCTGCAACTCGTAGATGTTGGTGCGAAGCTGCTGGATCTCCCTGTGCTGGCTTTCGCTGATACCCCAGACCAGGAGGGAGACTCGGCAACCATCCTCGGGAAAGAGGGCGCTCACCGATTCGCTGAGAAAGACACCGGGGCGATCCGCAATCTCAAGACACCCACCGAGCGAGTCCTCGTCCGTGAAGGTGATGAAGTCCATCCCTGCCTCCCTCAACTTGGAATAGAGGGCCTTCGGATCGGACACACTCGCCGGCACGTCAAGACGACGCAAAAGCCACTCGGAAGATCTTTTGCTGTGGCGAGTGTGGAGGTGGAGGTCGGCGCGTGACATGAAATGACTAGCGAGGCAGTTCCCCTTCATGAACGCTTGTGCGCCATAGGTCGAGCCAATCCCTGTAGGTGGTCACCCGCCGATCAACGGTTGCCGCCCGGATGAGGGTCAGAATATGAGAACGTATTGCCGGATGCTCCCAGTCCGGAGGATGGAGTCCCAAGCGCATCAGGGGAGATTCTTTCAATCTCTTGAAAAGCATTTCGTTCCAAAGCAGGCTCACGGACCTCCTCCAAGGGGCCCTGACACTGTAAACGAGGCTTCTGGAGGGAAACTTGCGCCCTTCCCGGCAGTCTATTATGGATCCAATCAGCGTTGTGTACTCAAACCCCTCCTCTTTCACTGCCCGAGCAGCCTCCCGGCCTAACAACCAAGCCGGAGCAATGAAGCCTGCTGAGTAAATTCCGCAGGCCTTGAGGGCATCCTTTCCAAGGCGTAGCAATCTCGAAGCCTCCTCGAAGGATAGATCATAAAACTCCCCCTCTCCAGCGGTGTAGGAGCGGGTTATAAGGCGAGTCGCCATCCCATCTCCCGAAGTCGACGGCCTAAGGTGATAGAATCCATGGAGAACCGACTCGTGACCTCTTTTAACGCACGAGGCCATCCACGACACAAAATCGGGATCCTGATCGATTCTACCGCCATGGTGGTGGTCCGGAATAACCAGAAGGGAGGTGACAGGCACCCCCTCACCCTCCAAATCGGCCAGCATCCGCTCCACCACGGGTCGGGTTATAGTGGAGACGTCGTGGATCGAGACAACCAGTGATTGACCCAAGCTTAGCTGTCCTTTAGCGACTGGCGGGAAACCGGTCACCACATTTGAATTTGAGGGAGCAGTTTGCATTGGCGACAGGATATGTTATCTGATGTAGTCCAAGACCGATACCAAGAGCAATGCCAGACGAGACACCCAACCCTAAACGTAATAATCCAAACCAACCGGGCTCCCAGGAGCCACAGTTTAACTGGAGGTCACTCGTTCTTATTGTCATCGCCACAGCGCTGATCGGCGGCGCCCTCTTTTTCAGGGGGACGACCATGGCCAGCACCGAAGAACTCACGCTGCCTAAATTCGATACCCTGCTCAAGGATGGGAAAATCATCTCCACTGCAGATAAGCCTCTCGAACTGGTCATTGAAGAGGGTCGCAACACTCAATATCTCTCCGGTTTTTACCGCAAAAAATCACCCCCTGCCACGGAAGAGATCCCAACCCCGTTCAAGACCTCTGTCTATATGCCTTTCAATGGGACGAGCCTTGAGAAGGACTTGGCGGCAGCTGGCATCACGCCGAATGTGCGCCCCGAGTCAAACGTGCTTGCATCGACCATCCTGAATATCCTTCCGATCCTGCTCTTCCTTGTCGTCCTCTACTTCTTCTTCCGCTCCCAGATCAAGATGGCAGGACGTGGCGCGATGAACTTCGGCAAGAGCAAGGCCAAGATGTTGGCCCGTGAGAAGAACAAGATCACCTTCAAGGATGTGGCCGGCGTGGAGGAGGCCAAGGAGGAGGTCGTCGAGTTGGTGGAGTTCCTCAAAGACCCAAAGAAGTTCCAGAAACTAGGTGGACGCATCCCGAAGGGTGTTCTCATGATAGGATCACCGGGAACCGGCAAGACACTTCTCGCCCGCGCCATCGCCGGTGAAGCCGATGTTCCTTTCTTCAACATCAGCGGTTCTGACTTCGTTGAGATGTTTGTCGGCGTTGGGGCCTCCCGGGTTCGTGACATGTTTGAGCAAGGCCGAAAGTCCGCCCCCTGCCTTATTTTTATCGATGAGATCGATGCAGTCGGCCGCCATCGCGGACACGGTGTGGGAGGGGGACACGACGAACGCGAGCAGACCCTCAACCAACTTCTGGTGGAGATGGACGGATTCGATGCACAGGACGGTGTCATCATCATCGCCGCAACCAACAGACCCGATGTCCTTGACCCGGCGCTCCTTCGTCCGGGCCGCTTCGACCGCCAGGTTACAGTCTCGTTGCCGGACGTGAAAGGGCGTGAAGAGATCCTCAATGTCCATGCGCGCAAGGTGAAACTCTCCGAGAATGTCGACCTCAGCCTCATTGCCCGCGGCACCCCCGGATACTCGGGTGCAGAGTTGTCGAATGTCCTCAACGAAGCCGCGCTGATGGCCGCACGCAAGGGACAAAAGGCGATCGAACAGTGTGACCTCGAGGAGGCCCGCGACAAGGTGCGGTGGGGCAAGGAGCGCCGCAGTATGGCCATGAGCGAGCAGGAAAAGACCTCAACCGCATGGCACGAGGCCGGTCATGCCCTTCTCAACGTGGTGATCGACCATACCCACCCGCTTCACAAAGTGACCATCATCCCCCGCGGACAGTATCTTGGGGCCACGATGTACCTTCCTGAGGGAGACAAATACGCCACCCAGCGCAAGGAGGCCCTCGCCATGCTTGTCATGACCATGGGCGGACGCATAGCAGAGGAGATGTTCACGGGGGACGTATCCAACGGTGCCTCCGGCGACATCGCTCAAGCAACAAAACTTGCCCGCCGCATGGTTTGTGAGTGGGGAATGAGCAATCTGGGAATGATCCGCTTCAGTGAGGAGAACGAAATGGTCTTCCTAGGACGTGACGTCTCCCGGGCGCGCGAGTACAGCGAGTCCACCGCCCAGCAGATCGACTCCGAGGTGAAGCGTCTCATCGACAATGCCTACAATCAGGCTACAGAGATCCTTAAATCCAAACAGGACAAGGTAGAGTTGATCGCCAAGGCCCTGCTTGAGTTTGAGACCCTCGAAGGTTCCCAAATCGAGGACCTAATCAATCTCGGCTACATGCGTAACCCTCCCGTGATCGCTCAGAAACCCCCTCCGTTGCCCCCTCCGCCAAGCGACGCCCCCTCGGGTGAGTTAAGCATGCCGATCAAACCGGATTACCCGACAGGCGGACTCGCAGCACCTGTCCCAGCCTAAACTTCTTGAACAAGCCCTTTGGAGGAAGGGCGGCATGGGCAAAAGTCAATGAACTCTACTGACTACAACCTTCCTGAGGGATATTCGATCCGCTTGATGTCAGTGGATGATTACCCGGCAATCTCGGCCATCTGCAGTATGGTCTACCCTACTGAGAGACCTTACACGGATCAGGAGCTTGAAGCTCATCATCGTCTTTTTCCCGAGGGTCAGTTTGTCGTAGTTCACGATTTTAGCGGGGACGTGGCAGGAGCCCACTTCACGCTTCTGATTCAGCTGAAACACTTCCATCTTGATGACTCCTGGGAGACACTCACAGCGGGAGGAAGTTTTGCCGACCATGACCCCGAGGGACACACCCTCTATGGTGCTGATCTCTTCATTCATCCGGACCATCAGCATCATGGTCTTGCAAAAGCACTCACCATGGCTACCAGGAAGCTGGTTTCTAAAATCAGGCTTTGGAGGATGGTCGGAGGAAGTCGTATGCCGGGGTACGGGAAAGTTTCCGAGAGAATCAAGCCCAACGACTACATCGCCATGGTACGTCGCGCTGAAATAGCAGACCCGGTACTGACAGCGCACCTCCATGATGGATGGGAAGTGATCACTGCAATCCAAGGTTATCTACCCCATGATACCGAGAGCGCTGGTTGGGCTGCCGTCATCCAGTGGCTCAATCCGGAATGTAAAACACCTGCAGCTTTTTCGATCTCCCGGATCCCTCTCAAAGGTTGAAACGACGGGTCTAACGGTGCTGCATCGCCAAGAGCGGGATCGTTAGTTTTACAAATGCTACTACCCCCCCTCTAGCACCTCTCGGCGAGCTTGATCGTCCACCAATCCTTGAACTGCTGCAGCGCACGACTACGATGACTCATCGTGTGTTTAATCTCAGATGAAAGCTCCCCGAAGGTCTGCTGATGACCCTCAGGCATGAAGATCGGATCATATCCGAATCCCCCCTTACCCCTGACCTCATGAGCCAGCATCCCCTCAATAGTACCGTCAAAAATAGCAAGGGTCACTCCGTTCTCGGCCACGGCCAGAACGCAACGAAAACGGGCTGATCGGAGTTCATCCGGAAATCCTTTCATCTTTTTCAGCACGAGGGCTGTATTGGCCTCATCGGTGCAACCTGGGCCTGCGTAGCGGGCCGAATAGACTCCCGGCGATTTCCCCAAGGCATCGACCTCAAGACCCGAGTCATCCGCAAGGACGATTCCGCTGACATGGCGGGAGATTCCTTCGGCCTTCAGTTTGGAGTTCTCCTCAAAAGTGACACCTGTCTCCTCAATCTCGGGAAGATGTGCCAAACCGGTCACATCGCTTACAATAACCCCCTCCCCAAGCATCATCTGAATCTCGACTGTCTTGTGGCGGTTTCGGGTGGCCAAAAGAATCTTGGGCTTTTCGGAAGAGAGCGGCTTGGCGGATTCGTTGTTTTCGGGTCTCATGTCAGGTCAACGTTCCACCGAGATGTCCCTTACCCGCAAGCACTATCCCTTTCCTGAATTCGAAGCCCGCTGGCAAAAGCTCTGGCTGGAGACAAAAGCCTTCCGTGCGGCCAACCCCGGGGATCCCGATTTCCGTCCAGATGCAGGCAAGTACTTCGTGCTCGATATGTTCCCCTA
>WBXH01000035.1 GCA_008933015.1 Verrucomicrobiota bacterium
ATCTTGGCGGCCGCGTTCCAGACCCCGTTCATGAGGCCGGTTGCACCCCAGACCATGTGGGCGAGAGGGAAGTAGACGACGAACATCCAGGCGAAGACGAAGGCCATCAGCGCGCTGAACTTGAGACGCTCGGCCGTTGCTCCGAAGATCAGGGCCGGGGTGATGATCGCGAAGGTCAGCTGGAAGATGGAGAAGACGTTCTGGGAAACCCAGTAGGCATAATCCGTGTTGGGGTTGGAATCCACTCCCTTGAAGAAGAAGAATTCCGAACCGCCAAAGAAGGGGCTCGCGAAGTTCTTGCCGAATACCAGGCTGTATCCCACGGCCCACCAAATGATCGTGACCATGGCAGTGATGCCGAAGCACATCGCGATGATGGAGAGGACGTTCTTGGAGCGGACAAGTCCCCCGTAGAAGAGGGCCAGACCGGGAAGGGTCATCATCAGCACAAAGGCTGCCGAGACCATCATCCAAGCATTGTGTCCGGGATCGGATTCAGGAGTGATGGTCGAGGGCCCGGCACTGTTGCTGTGGGCTGCTTCCAGGAAGGCGATCTGGTCCGCAACCGTGGCCTTGGCAAAAGGTCCTGGGGTCGGGGTTGGCGCAGCGGCTACTGCTGCAGCTGGAGCTGCTGCCGGAGCATCTTCGGCGTGGAGGGCTGAGCTGACGGCGCCGAGCATCGCCATGGAGGCGATGGCTGCGAGCAACCGGAGCATGGAGGTTGTTTTTTTCATAGGGTTGTTGTTGGTGGTGTTGCGCCCCTGTGAAGGGGACGGTATAGAGTGGTAAGCAACCTCCGTGCCAACTACCCAAAGGCCGCCTTGCTTTCCATCCAAACTCAGGGCCTTTGCAGTAAAAATAACTCCTCCTGGCGATTTTCGCCCACTTAATGCCCCTTGAGTGCGTCCTGACTGTTTTTAGCCATTCTGCAGCAACGCTTTCAGTTGGGTGGAGGCACTCCTGCCGACGACGAGAGGTTCCTTGATTCCCTCAAAGAAGAGTTCGCTCACGTCGCGGGAGATCCATTTCGTCCTTCGCAGGGTAGAGAGGTTAATGATATGGGATCGACCGATCCGGTGAAAACTTTCGTCCGAGAGCAGGGCCTCCCAGTCGGCAAGTCTCCTGCGGAAGATGACCATGGTCTCCTGCCCTTTCACCTTCGCGCGGGTGTAGTTCTGCATTCCCTCGATCCAGTGGACCGACTTGAGGCGGATTATTTGACTCTCCTGGTTCTCCGGGTAGGAGTGGAGGAGAACCTCCTCCTCATTTTCAGGTTGGCTTGACCTCTTCCGACCGACTCGCCTTGCAAGGAAGCGCTCCAGAGTCCTTTCCAACCGCTCCGGATCAACAGGCTTCACAAGATAATCAAGTGCGCCCGCCTCAAAGGCCTGTACGGCGTACTCAGCATAGGCTGTCACAAAGACCACTTGCGTCTTTTCGGGCAGATCGGGCAAAAGCTCCATCCCCAGTTGACTAGGCATCTCCATATCGAGGAAAATCAGGTCGGGTTGTTGCACCTCCAAGAAGGATCGTGCCTCCCCCACGCTCCTCACGGAGCCCGCCACCGTAATAATCTGGTGTTCGCTCAGGAGGAGGGCGAGGCGTTGGCTGGCGCCTGCCTCATCATCCACCAGCAACGCTTTGTAACGAGTAGTAGGCATGGTCAGGCGGCATCCTTTACATTGCTGGGAGTGAGCCTGATGGGGATCTGGATCTCGACGGTCACCCACGCCGGTTCCTTCTTGATTGTCAGTGATGCCTCCTCACCGAGTAGCAGGGAGAGCCTCTTCCTCAGATTGGCCAGCCCCGTGCCTAGGGATTGGGATTGTGCTCCCTCCCTGGAATCATGGAACCATCCGCGGTACCAGGACTGAACGGGCGGCCATCTCGCAGTCGATCGAACACTCCAAGTTCTCCCCAAAGCGAATCCGTTGGATGGCCAAGTAATCTTCCAGCGAATCCAATTCGACCTCAAGTCGTTCCAATGCATGGGACTTACTCAGGGAGGCACGGAGGAAATTCGCCAGATTCTGGGTCATCTGCAGTGCCTCGGGATTCTGTTCCTTGGAAAGGAGCGTGTTGAGAGAGTTAAACAGGAAGTGTGGATTAAGCTGCGCCTGGAGATGCTTGAGCTCACTCTCCCGGGCAGCCAGTAACAGGCGCTCGTTGGCAATCGCCTGATGATTGGCATTTTCGAGAGCCTCCAGACCGAAGTAAATCGCCGACCAAAAGCAAAACATCACGAACCGAACAATGGACATGTTCCCGGAATAGGTTTCATGCAGGCTGTCCCGGATCGGCAGAAGCAAAGGAATAACGATCCAGATCAACGTTCCGATACCGCAGGCGATCAGTGTGCAGAGGATCACGAGCAACCATTTCGTGATGCCGGATATCCGGCGAACCCGCGGGTTCCTGTAAACCCTGCTCAGGACGTACGTCAGAAGGAATCCGGTGCATCCCCGTCCAAGGATCGTCATTGCCGTGCCTGACTGTCCTGGGCGGAACGTGGCGAACAGCACCAGCATCACCACGCTGATCGCCACCCAGAAGGAAATCTGAAAGATCCAGAAGACTCGCTCTTCTTGCCGCTTGCCGGGGATGATGATTTTTTCGCCCATCGGGTGGTCAATTAAAAGCGAATGCGTCGGGGGACACCCGACAAAAAAGACCCGTTCACCACAAGAGTGAGCGGGCCCTTAGGATGACTAGTTTTTTCCAATGCCCGTTAGGCGGTCTTGTTCTTGCGTAGAGCGATCACCATTCCGAGGACTCCGAGGCCAAGCAAGGCGTAGGTGGAGGGTTCAGGGACGGCAGCAAGCTCTGCCACACGGAACCCGAGATGACTGTCCGTAGCACTCGGGTTGAAATTGATGCGACCCGAAGACTGCAAGTAGCCGGCTACGTCTTCCCAATGACCACCGCGAATAGTGAGATACCCAGCCGGGTCTGTATTGGCTCCAGCGTAAGCGCTCTCTTGCCACTGCCAGACATTCCCTCCCTGTCCCATCGTGCCATAGGGACTCAGGCCTCCGGCTTGGGTTACGGAGGAGGGTTGTGATGCTACGCCGTTATAAACCGCAGTGTTGGCAGCAGAACCACTTGCCACCGCTGTCGGTATGCTGTTTCCGGTGGGGTAGAGATTGTAGCTGCCAGTTCCTCCATTGGCACTAGGATCGTAATAGGCCGACTTATACCACTCGTTTTCACTTGGTAGAACGAAGAGTGCGAGGCTGTTGCGAAAGGGGTTACTCGGATCATACCCTGCCTGTCCCGAGTCCCAGAGTGCCATCGTGTAGGCTCCACCGCTGTAGGTGAGGTTATAGGCGTCCTGATGGCCGGTACTGGTATTTAAGAAGTTCACAAAGGCTGCGGCTTGATACCAAGAGACATTGGCAGCGGGTTGATCGCCGGTAAAACTCCCGTTGCCTAATCCCGCCACTCCATTGGCAGTAGCTGCATTGAGTTGGTTCACGGAGATGTCGTAGGTGCCAATGGAGTAATTGTATCCCACGGATCCGTAGCCTGTTGTATCAGCAGCATTACCCGCATTACCGATGGTTTGGAAATCAAGAGAGAAGGTGTTGCCACCAAAGCCGAAAGTAGAGGTCGTTGTTAGAGCCCTCGCATTTCCAGCGAATGAGGTGATGCCTGCGGCAAGAGCAAGAGTGAGGATGGTTTTTTTCATCGAGGTTGGAATTTTGGCACGGAGCGCACGTGCTCGCCGAAACTCTCCTGCGTCATCAAATGAGGGAATAAAAACCCGCCCTTTGACGTTAACAATGTGACGAATCGGGCAAATCCAACACGAACTGGCGGAGTCGTGGTAAAAAGACCGAGTCAAGAGGTCAGAGGACGGAAGTCAAGGGGTTGAGCGTACCCTCGGGAAAAATCGCTGAAAAGTGCAAGGGTGGGTGCATTCTCATCAGGGAGTTGCCCTCCCTGTTATAAACACACATGCGAATTTTGTTCCGGGTCTTTGGTTACACCGCCCGCTATCCTTGGATGGCGGCGGCCACAATGTTCTGCGCGGTTGTTGGGACGCTCATGGTGGCGGTCTTCCCGGCCGTGACCCAACAGGTGATCGATGTGGTCCTGCGCCAGCATCACCCGGAGAAGCTCATGCCGCTGATCGTGACGGGGTTGGCCGCATTTTTTGCCCAGGACCTGCTGAACTGTCTCCGCATCCTTCTGAACAATCACTTCGAGCAGAGGGTGATCTTCGATCTCCGGAGCGATCTCTACGCACGGATCCAGATGCTGCCGCTCCCGTGGTTCGATAACAGGGCGACCGGCGATATCATGACGCGCCTCGTCGAGGATGTGACCAATGTGGAGCGTGTCCTGATCGACGGCATCGAGCAGGGAACCGTGGCCCTCCTCCAGATCGGGATCGTGCTGGCTCTCATGGGCCACTACAGCGGGAGTCTGATGCTGGCCTCCCTGACCCCCGTTCCCTTTCTGGCCGTGGGGGCCCTCGCCTACACGCTCTCCGCAGGCAAACGCTACCGGGCCACACGCAAGGCGACCTCGGCGCTCAACTCCCTTCTCCACGACAACCTCGATGGGATTCGCCAGATCAAGACCTACGCCACCGAGGAGAGAGAGCATGCACGCTTCAATGCCTCGAGCGATGCTCTCCGCAAAGCTTCCCTCATTGTCATGCGCTACTGGGCGATCTACAGCCCCACGATGAACTTCCTCGGTAATGTCGGGATGGTGATGATCCTGGCTGTCGGCGGCTCCCAGGTGCTCCATGGAACGATGGATCTCGGGGTGCTGGTCGCCTTCCTGGTTCTTGCCCGATACCTCTACGAGCCGGTCGGCCGCCTTCATTCCCTCAACCAGCTCCTCCAGTCCGGGCGTGCGGCGAGTGAGCGGGTCTTCTCGATCCTGGACGCTCCGCTTGAGGAGGGGTGGAATAATCCAGCTCTGAGTATGGAAGGGTTATGCCTCAAGGGAGAGGTCCGCTACGAGCATGTCGGGTTCGAGTATCAGAAAGGGGCCACGGTGCTTCACGACATCTCCCTCCATGCCAAGTCAGGGGAGATGATTGCCCTGGTGGGGCCGACCGGAGCCGGGAAGACCTCCCTCGTCCACCTGCTCAGTCGTTTCTACGAGCTGAGCTCGGGTGAGATCCTGCTCGATGGCCGTCCGATCCGGGAGATCCCACTGAGTATGCTGCGACGCTCGGTCGCCATGGTGACGCAGGAGAGCTTCCTCTTCAACGGTACCACTGCCGATAATCTGCTCATCGGCAAACCGGATGCCACCGAGGAGGAGATGTGGCAAGCACTGGCAGCCGCGAATGCCGAGTCCTTCATTCGTCGTCTGCCCAAGGGCCTGCACACCCAACTCGGGGAGCGTGGTGTCAAGCTGAGTGTCGGTGAGAAGCAGCGCCTCTCGATCGCCCGTGCCCTGCTGAAAAATCCCCCGATCCTCGTACTTGACGAGGCCACCGCCAGCGTCGATAACACGACCGAGCGGCTGATCCAAGAGGCGCTCGCCCATCTGCTGGAGGGGCGCACCAGTTTCGTCATCGCCCATCGACTCTCCACCGTCCGCCACGCAGACCAGATCCTTGTCCTGGATCGGGGCCGGATCGTGGAACAAGGAGATCATGCTTTGTTGACTGCCGCCGACGGACTCTATGCCTCCCTCTGCAAGGAGGCGGTGGCTCATCACGGAGTCTTCGGTGAGAGTCGAGAACTATCGCACGATGGCGCGGGGGACGTAGCGGGTGTCGAAGAGGTCAACGAAATTTAAAAATCGTAACGTGACAGTAGTTTCTCTGGCGTTGACTCCGATTGACTATTTGGCATAATTGCCAAATAGATGCCATCCAAGTTACACAAACTGAAAGCGAATGCGAAGGCGCGTTCCCCGATCGTGAAGGCGATGGCCCATCCCACACGGCTCCTGATCATGGAGACCCTGATGAATGGGGAGCGGTGTGTGAATGATCTGACGGAGATGGCCGGTTGCGATGTGACCACGCTCTCCAAGCATCTCGCCGTCATGAAGCGCTCGGGACTGCTTGCCTGCGAGAAGAGGGGGCTGAATGTCTACTATCAGATCGCCTGCCCCTGCTTTGCAGAGTTCTTCCGCTGCATTGATCTGATTTCCAAGACACACGACACCAAGCTGCGCTGTGCCTGCTGATTTCCAAAATTCTCCCAAGAGCCAACCCAACTATGAAAACTTCTGAATTCAAGCAACTCCTCACGAAACATCCCGAATACGACGTCCAATTTATCCTGCCCAATGGGGGACTGGTGCCCTTGCATGCTCATATCACGGAGGTGGGCCGCGTGGACAAGACCTTCCTGGATTGCGGTGCAACAGTCAGGAAAGTCTCTTACCTTTGTCTTCAGTCCTGGGTGGCTGATGACGTGGATCATCGGCTTCCAGCAGGCAAACTTGTGGAGATTATTGACAGGGCGGCACCCATCTTGGGAGCTGATGATCTGGAAGTGGAGTTGGAGTATGAAGGCACTCTGATTTCGCAGTACCCCGTTGTTGCCATAGCAAGCGATCATCATCTGCACATCATCCGACTCGGGGTGAAACACACCGACTGCCTGGCAAAAGAGATATGTCTTCCCCCCGCTAAAGGGGAGGAGAGTTCCTCATGCTGCAGCGGCACGGGATGCTGTTAGCCTCCCTTTAGATCAATTCAGATCCCACCTTTTACTGCTCACTTTTCCCATGAACCCTCTCGTCCTCATCCTCTGCACCGGCAACTCCTGCCGTAGTCATCTCGCCGAAGGTATCCTCCGCGCCGCTGCCGGTGATCTCATCGACGTCGCCAGTGCCGGCTCCAAGCCGGCCGGATATGTCCACTCCAAGTCGATCGAAGTGATGAAGGAGATCGGCATCGACATCTCGGCTCATCACTCCAAACACATGGATGAGTTCCTGAACCGTCCCGTTGATACCGTGATCACCGTCTGCGGGAATGCCGATCAGGCCTGCCCCATGTTCCCCGGTCAGCTTCACCGCTTTCACTGGGGTTTCGATGATCCAGCCCACGCCACGGGAACAGAGGAGGAAGTCCTCAACGAGTTCCGCCGCGTCCGTGATCAGATCAAGCTTGTTTTCGAGGCCTATGCAGCCGGACTCAAGCGAGGAAAGTCTCTCTAACTGAAAACCCACGCATTCCATGGATCAATCCCCTGCAACTCCTGTGAAGACTGTAAAAAGGCTCGCCTTCTTCGAGCGTAACCTGACCCTCTGGGTCCTTCTCTGCATGGTTGCAGGGGTGATCTTGGGAACGGTCGCCCCGAAAGCCATTACAGCCCTCAGTGGGATGGAGTTCGGTCGCGATTCACACGTGAATGTGCCGATTGCCATCCTGATTTGGCTCATGATCTACCCGATGATGCTGAAGATCGACTTCGGCTCCATCGGGGGTGTTGCCAGAAAGCCGAAAGGCCTGATGGTGACCCTGTTCGTCAACTGGATCGTGAAGCCTTTCAGTATGGCTTTTCTGGCCTGGATCTTCATGCAGCACGTCTTTGCCAAGTGGATTGATGTGGAGACCGCCAAGAACTACACCGCAGGACTGATCATCCTTGCGGCCGCCCCCTGCACCGCGATGGTCTTCGTCTGGTCCTACCTGACCGATGGCGATCCCGCCTACACACTGGTTCAGGTCGCCGTGAATGATCTGATTATGCTCGTGGCTTTCGCCCCGATCGTGATGTTCCTCTGCGGGGTTTCAGGAGTGGTCGTGCCTTCGGCCGTGCTGATTACCTCCGTACTTGTCTTCATTGTCATCCCCCTAGCGGTTGGATGGCTTACCCGTACAACTCTCCTCAAAACCCACGGGACCGAGTGGTTTGAGAAATCCTTCCTACCGAAATTTCAGCCCGTGACCATGGCGGCACTTCTTCTGACACTCGTGCTGATCTTTGCCTTCCAGGCGGAGAATCTGATCCATCGCTGGCTTGCCGTACTGCTGTTGGCCATCCCGATCATTATCCAGGTCTATTTCAACTCCAGCCTGACCTATCTGCTGATGAAGTGGCTGAAGGTTCCCCATAATATCGCGGCTCCTGGAGCCTTGATCGGGGCCAGTAATTTCTTCGAGCTTGCGGTAGCCGTGGCCATCACCCTCTTCGGACCCTCTTCAGGAGCAGCGTTGGCAACCGTGGTTGGGGTCCTTGTCGAAGTTCCGGTCATGCTCTCCGTCTGCAGTGCCTGTAATGCCACCCGCAGTTGGTTCCCTAAAGAAGAATCGAACCGTTAATCAAACAATGGGAAGAGGCCGGGGTGCAGTTTAAGCATTCTAATCAGTTTCTCCTGCACCACTCCCAAATCAGATCATACGCAGACCAGTAGAGTAATATCGTCGGGTAGCAAGGAGGCCACTTCGCGGATAATATTCCCCCTGAGCATGTGGATGAGACTGCTGCGCTGAGGAGCACCTAGGAGCACGCGCTCCGCGCCGATGGTCGAGGCGAGGTCGGCGATCGTATGTGCAGGTGCGTCGCTGACAGCGTAGCAGGGAATAATGGTTTCCCCGAGGCCCTTGCCACGGAGTGACTCGAACGTCTCCCGTGCCTGCGTGTCCTCGGTCCACTTTCGACGTCGGTCACCGGGAGCAATGACCGGCTGCTCGCGGACAAAAAGGACATAAAGCGGCTGACCGTTTTCTGCAGCTTCCTTGACGGCAAAATCGAGGGTGCGACCGGCACCTCGGACGGCAGTGAGGATCGGGCCCGAGTAGCGCTGTGCCGGCGGAGTCGGAGCAATGGCCGTTCCCGTGCCGATGGAGGCGCTCGATGCCTCCGAGAGATGAGGGGTAACATGCCTGGCGGCAGCAAGTGCCTTGGCCTTCCTCTCGGCGCTCTCCTTGGCCAAGCCGCGCATGATCAGTCCGATGGCGAGGACGATGAGGGTGAAGATGCGAGCATTCGGTTTGTCGATGAAAAGCGAAAACTCGATCGCTGTCATGATGAGGGCGGTAATCAGCATGACGCCACGTTCAAAGAGCTTCAGCTTCAACTTCCAATCGGTGCTGGTAGCCCCCAGATTCACGGCGATCGCGCCGACCACGCCAACTGCATAAAGATCAGCCAAGCCCGACATGTCACTCACCGCAATGACCAAGGCAACAGGCACAAGAACGGCGAAGAAAAGGCCGGCGTTCGGGACTCCGAAGGAATTCAGTTTTGCAAAGATCGGCGGAAGTTCATGATCGCGGGCCATCAGGAAGGAGATGCCGCTCAATGCCACGATCGCCGTGTTCACGGCGCTGAGAAGGAGGACACCAAAGACAATGCTGATCGTCCATGCAGCGATGTGACCGAAGACCGGTCCGAACAAATTGCCTCCAAAGATCTGAGCCATGTAGCGGAGCATGTAGTCCCGAACGCCTTCGGCTCCGGGGGCATTCACATCACCATGGGCTGCCACCATTCCGGGAAGCGCCGCCATGGCCAGTCCTAAGAGAGCGGTGAAGACGCAGACTTCCAGCATCACGATGATGATTGCCTTGTTCGCGGTCTTGGAGACATTCGGCTTTTCAAGCGTGCTTCCAGGATTGAGTAACATGACTCCAGTGGAGTTTGCGATCGCCTCGACACCGGAAAGGGCAAGGACGATGGCGACAAAAGCATTCCAATTGTGGAAGAAGCCATCGTGGAGAGGTTGCGTATGGGTGAATGCATCACCGAGATGGGGAATCGCAAGGATTCCGAGCAGGATGACCACAATGGCCGTCGGAACTGCTACCAGCACAGCGGCTCCGCCGGTGTGCTTGGGCCCGAAGTAATTCAATGCCCCGATGACGGCAATGGATGCTGCCGCGAACAACTCGGGGTGTGGTACCCCGAGGTAGAGGAAAGCGGAAAGGGCACTGACAGCCGCTGTCACGATGTAATCAGCGACCAGCAGGAATGCTCCCACGATGGAGATGATCTCGGAACGATGCCGGACGCTCGCATAAACGCCGCCACCGTTCGGATAATGACGGCAGATCGTCATGTAATTGAACCCGACCAGCGCCGTGAGCAGACACATCCCGCCGATGAGCCAGGGGGAACTGTATCCCGCCACGGCGAAGGCGAGTCCGATGACGTAGGCCTTACTCGTGCCCCAGTCGCCGTAAAGGATCGCCGCCGCTCTCTTCCAATCGACGTTTCGAGGTCTGGTGGTTGTGCTGAATTCCATCGGCGAGGATTAAGGTGTAAAGGGTTTAGTGGCCACAGCCGCACGATCCATGTGACAACTCATCAGGAAGTGTCTGTCCTCCGCCACAGCACCCCCCATCGCTCGCCTGGCTTCCGCCGCAGCAACCGGGTTGATCGTCACTGATCAGGACAACCTCGAGGTCGATTTGCTGGAGGCCAAGTTGATCCCGGGCGCGTCCGAGGAACTCCATGGCTCGCTGAGGAGGCTCGGAAGTCGTACGCAGTTCGATGCGAACCGGCTTCCCTACGAGATGGGGGAAGTTTTCTTTCATTTCTCCATCCAGGATGAAGGAGACATAGGCATTAAGCTTTTCCTGAAGCTGAAAGAGTTGGCGTTCTCCGTATTCCCAGGGGCGCGTCTCAAACATGGCGAGGACTAGGAGATCTTCGCGCGTATCATGCGCGAAGGCATCAAGCATACCGGTTCTCTCGAGGCTGGCACCTGCGGGTGGAGGGTTAGTCCCTGTTAAATCTTCGCGGAGGAAAACCATACGTAGAGCATCATGTAGACGAGCACACCTGTCACCGAGACATAGAGCCAGATCGGGAGGGTCCAGCGCGCCATCCGCTTGTGGGCATCAAAACGCTGTTGCAGGGCCGGAATGATCGTCAGGGCTATCAAGGGCACGATCGCCAGGGCCAGAGGAAGGTGTGTGAAGAGGATCAGAAAGTAAAGGGACCTCGGCCAACCCTGATGCGTGAAGACCACATGACCAACATGATAGTGGTAGTAAAGATAACAGCCGAGAAAGGCGGCCGAGGTCACGATGGCTCCGAGCATGCAGGAGGCATGGGCCACCTTGCGATGGGTTCTGATCATGATCCATCCCGTGATGATCAGAAGGGTGCTGATGCTGTTGAGAGTGGCGTTGAGCGCCGGAAGTTGGTGGACAGTCATCAGCTTCCCGGCCTCAGGCTTCCAATGAGGAGGAAAGGGGGTGCTCCCGTGCGATCTCGCGGCAGGTCTTGACCATGATCCAGAACATGAACCCAACCACGGCAAAAACAATGCCGATTAGGAAGAGCGTGCTGGAGGAGAAAGCCGCTTTGGAAACCACAGTCAGAGGTTCAATCTGACCTCCGGTCCCTTGGAGCGCACAGTCGGGACAGGCCGTGGCATTGGCTAGTGTCAGGAGCAGGACAGAGAAGAAGGAATAAAGCTTCATGGTGCCAAGTTAGAGGACTTGCTAAAAGGTTCCCTCAGCAGAGATCCGATGTCCATCAAAAGCTTCTGGACCAGTTCGGGCTCGTCCAACTTGCGAAGGATACGGATCTGTCCCTCACGGTCGATGACCAGGAAGCGGGTGGAGTGAACGGTGGCGGCTGGATTCGTGGGATCGGTGGACAGGGCCTGTAACATTCCCTTGGTCGTGAACTCGTCGATCTCCTTCTTTGGGCCGGTCAGAAAGATCCAGCGGGTCGGGTCGGCCTGTAGCCGCGAAGCGTACTCAGCAAGTACCTGCGGGGTGTCGTGCTCGGGGTCGATGGAGACGGATACAAGACGTACGTCCTTGGCTTTTTTCAGCTCCTTGGAGATCTCCGCCATCCGAGAGGACATCAGTGGGCAGGGACCGGGACAGCGGGTAAAGATGAAGTCGATGACCCAGACTTTGCCGAGAAGATCGTGCCGGCTAAGGGGCTTTCCTTCCTGTGTGGTGAATTGGAAGTCAGGAACGGTGCCGATCGGGGGAAAGCTGTCGGATGACTTGCGCTCCGAGGAGCGCAAGAGCTTCGCGGCTCCAGCAATCAGGATGATGGCGATCAGGAAGGCGATCACCCACGCCATGAAGGGGAGTCGTTCGGGGGAGTTCCCGCTTTGTTTGTTGCTCACGGAGCCGGTAACTAGACCAAATACAGGATTGTGTAGAGGAAAACCCAGACCACGTCGACGAAGTGCCAATACAGACCCACGTTATCGAGGGCCACATGACGCTTCGGTGAGAAGGTTCCCTTGGTGATCTGAAGGAAGAAGCACCAAAGAATGAGCAGGACGCCGACGCAGACATGCGCTCCATGAAAGCCGGTGAGCGTGAAAAAGGACGATCCGTAGACGCCTCCTTTGTTGAACCAGAGACCCTCGTGATAGAGCTCTGTCCATTCGACGCATTGCAGGCCGATGAAAGTGGCTCCCATCATGGCTGCGAGGAGCATCCAACGTGCGCCCGACTTCCCTTTCTTCACGGCCACCTCGGCACCGTGGAACGCAAACGAACTTCCGACAAGAATGACCGTGTTGATTCCGGTGAGAAGCTTGGGCATCGGTGGCAGCTCGATCCCATCACCGAAATTCGGGGGCCAAGAACCGGCTGACTCCCGGAGCACCAGATAAGCGGAGATCAGTCCGCTGAAGAGAAGGGCCTCGGAACAGAGGAAGATGCACATGCCCAGCTTACACGTCGCGGGAGGAGTCGGGGGGGAGGCATGATGATCATGCTCGGAAACCTCCGCGAGCATGGGCGCGTGAAAGAGAGAGGAGTCGTTGTAGGCAGCGTTGTTCATCGGAAGTGATCAGTAAGCCACGGCTGGACCGCGACGCAACATCATGATCACGACAAGCGCACAGAGGGCGAGCGCAAAAACGATCAAAACTGCCAGAATTGCAAGCTGGGCTTTGCGTTTGGACTGGATGGTCACGGGTTGAGTTGGGGTTAGATCTTCCCGTTTCAGCGGGCGAAAGCGATGAGTGCTCCAAGCAGCAGGGGAAGGTAGATGATCGAGGCGAAAAAAAGGCGCCGGGATGCGGCGTCGCTCCTGTTTCTTATAAAGGCCACCGCGAGGTGAATCATGGCAGCCCCTAGAGCCAGGGCGGCGAAGAAATAGTAGGGTGAGGCCATGCCAAGGATCCCAGGCAAGAGCGAGACGGCTAAAAGGGCGATTGAATAAATAAGGGCCTGCCACGCAGTGGACCATCCATCGGGATCACGCGTGCTGAGCATCTTGAATCCAGCCGCTGCGTACTGGTCACGATAGAGCCATGCGATAGCCAGAAAGTGAGGCATCTGCCAGAACCAAAGAATAAGGAAGAGGACCCACCCGCCTAGACCCATGTGGTCAGTCGCCGCTGTCCATCCGAGGAGTGGGGGAAGGGCTCCGGGAATAGCACCGACGAGGGTGTTCAGCTCCGTAAAACGCTTGAGAGGCGTGTAGAGCGCAGCGTAGACGAGAATTGTCAATCCCGCGAGCAGGGCTGTCAGCGGATTCGCCAAGAAGGCGAGGATCGCAACTCCGCTTCCACTGCAGAGCAATCCGAATAGAAGGGCATCGGAGGGGTGCATCCGACGTGCGGGTAAGGGGCGGTCGGAGGTGCGAGCCATCAGGGCGTCAAGATCCCTCTCCAGCCATTGATTCAGGGCAGAGGCCCCAGCGGCACTTAGGGCGGTCCCGAGTAGGGTAGAGAAGAGCAGGGTGTAATTCATGGGACCCCGCCATCCCAGCAGGAAGCCCACCAGTGTCGTTAGAAGGACCAGGAAGGAGAGGCGTGCCTTGGAGAGTTCGCTCAGATCACCAAGGAGGCTGGCGGGCCGTGCAGCCACTGTTTCAGTGCTGTTCATCAGGCGGAGTTTGCCGTTGGTTTTGCCGCGCAGAAGACCCGGAATGTGAAGAGAATGGAGAAGCTGGTCAGAAGGGCTCCGAGCGCCATATGGGAGGTGGCCACATCGGCCGCCTTGTTAGTCCAGATTGTGATCCCGCCAAGCAGGATTTGGGGGAGGATCGCCCCGACCCAGAGGAGACTCCAGGAGCGCATCCAATGACCCAGAGGGGTGATGGAAACGGCACGCACCGCGGTGATGATCACGACCAAAAGGAGGAGCACCGCTCCCGCGCGATGCGCGAGTTGCAGATAAATCTGAAGGGAGGAAACAGGAGCGATCAGGTCATGCGCGCGGTCCTCGTTAATGCGAGCTAAGGCAGAACCCGAGGTGTCGGGGAGTAATGTTCCATAGGCGGTTGGAAAATCGCGGATGGCAAGAGGGGCATGTTGATGGCGGATGGTGGCGGCCACCCCGAGTTGGAAGTAGGTGAGGAGCATCCCAGTGACAACAATCCATCTCAGTGAGGCTGCCGCGCGATCGCCGAACCAGCTCCCCGAGAGGAATCCTTTTCCCGTGACCGCGGTGATCACCAGAAGAAGTCCGAAGAAACTCTGGGCAAGTGCCGCATGAAAGATGCCGATCTGATCCTTGTAGAGGGTCACCCGCAATCCCCCCAGAA
>WBXH01000036.1 GCA_008933015.1 Verrucomicrobiota bacterium
ATCACCACCGCTCCATCCCCCTCCGTGAATAAGTATAGCAACAGGAAAGGGGCCTTTGCCTTCAGGAACATGGGCATCAAGCAAGAGGTTCTCCCCCTCCGCGTTACCATAGGATATATCGCGCAGGAGTGTCGGATCGTGGGCACTCATGTCATTAGGATTCCCGTGCGGGGGTGCTTGCACGGAGGGCACTTCTTTCTTCAGTGAGGGAAATAGCTTCAGAAACTCCTCAGCAACCATTTGTCCGAAAATACGTCCACCCTCCTCAGTAAGGTGCGTTGTATCGGGCTTGGGGTGAGTTTCCGGCTTAGCGTCGTTAGTTGCGTCCCCTTTCTTTGATGATGGCTTGGGATTAAAGCGGGCCGATTCGTTCGGACCAATCTTCTCGCAGTAGGCAGTACTGAGTGCATTCAGGTCGATGAGAGGAACCCTCTTATCGGCGGCAACCCTTCGGACGGCCTCGACATAAGGGGTAAGCGTGGAAACGATTTTTCCGTTCCCCGATTTATCGAAATCACGTCGGGTCAGTGAAGTGACTAGGATCGGGGTGCCCCCTATGGAACGGACTTCATCAACATACCGCGCCATATTCTGATAGTAGGTTGTCCAAACATCGGTTTCACGCTCCGGTCCCTTCCCGGGCTGGTCATTGTGACCAAACTGAATCAGGTAGTAATCACCCTTGAGCGCCAGGGCTGGTTCCCAGTGTCCCTCCGTTCTAAAACTCTTGGAACTACGTCCATTCATAGCCGTATTCACGCAGCCTACTTTACCCTGCAAAAACTTCCCAAATCCCGCCCCCCACCCGATGGCATCCGTGACCGTGGAGTCTCCCACCAGAACAACCTTCGGAAGAGGCTGGGAGTTTGAGGAATGGTCTGAAGTGCCTCCAAGAGTCCACACTCCGATCAACTTCTGCAGTTGAATACCTGCCATGATGAATGGGCCGACACCCTTAGGATCATTCTCCACGAGCGGCTCGCTCACGTAATATTCAAACGAACCGTCACGTGAGCGCCCCTGGGAATTTGTGTAGCCTAATCCAGCCACCTCGCAGATTTGAGTAAGGCTTACACCGCCCTCCTTATTTTCCCTCACAAAATTCTCAATGATGCCCCGGTACCCTTTCACGGCCGGTTGGAGATATTTCTCGCGTGGCAAATATCCTTTGTTCAATCCCTTCGCCAGCGCATAGACAAACATTGAGGAACCGGAAGCCTCCAAATAATTTCCCGCACGCCCCCCCGCATCAGTCACCTGCCACCAGACTCCACTTGATGGGTCCTGCCATTTCACGATGCCATCGACAACCCTGACAAAGATTTCCAAGATTTTGCTCCTCTCTGGATGATCAACCGGCAGGTAGTCAAGCGTGTCAACAATGGCCATCGCATACCACCCGATGGCACGACTCCAGAAGTTTGGGGAGCAACCGGTCGTGGGATTTGCCCAAGGTTGTCCATGCTTCTCGTCCCAAGCATGACGGAACAATCCGCTATTCGGATCGTATCCGTGGCGATCCATGATCATAATCTGCCTGGTTGCCTCATCGGCAAGGGATGGAACCTTGAATGTTAAAGCGTAGTGGGCAAGGAATGGAGAGGCCATGTAGATACCATCCAACCACATCTGGGATGGATACCGATTCTTGTGCCAGAATCCTCCCTCTTCGGTCCTCGGTTGGCTGGCGAATTGAGCTCTTAGAGACTCAAGCGCCTTGGTTGATGTCTCTCTTGATTCTCCCCGGTCAATTGCAATGAAGAGCACATTCCCGGGAAAAATGCTGTCCAGGCTATAATCACTTGGGGAGTAGCCACGAATCTTCCCGTCTGGAGATAGGTGTGACACCACAGCAAGTTCTCCATAATCCGTGTAAGATCGATTCCCTGTAAACTCACCAAGACGTACCAAGGAGAGGCCCAAAAGAGCAGAGGCATAATCCCACTTTGCTCGTCGTCCGGATTCCGCCCATTCGAGGGAATCTCCAAGACGCTTCATTTCCGAAACGGCGATTTTCTCAGACCATCCTAACGGTGTATGCCCCTGGAACTGTTCGGACACTACTTCGTTTGTCATGCAATCACCACGGCACGAGAGGACAATCAGAAAAATAACACCAAGGAGTCCGAGGGGAGACTTCATCATAAGATGATGTTCAAACCATCGCTTGATGACAAGAAAAGCGACCCCGGCAAGGAAGCAGGGTAAGTTCTGCAGAGAACTCTGATCGATCAGGCCTTCCCGCCGAAAGTGACGTAGTCGTCCACATCCAGCAGGTCGAACCACCCGCCGATATCTTCACGAGAAGGAGCGATCTTCTTCTGAGCCTCGTGCATGTACTCACGGGTCTCGACGGAACTAGGAACTCGTCCCTCTTGCCAAGAGGACCATGACTTGATTTCAAGCTCAGTGTGCTTGTTTTTAGAGTTAGCAATGATCCATTCAAGGATCTCACCGTCACCCTTCCCGGCTCTGAGTTCCTGAAGGAGAGCCTCGGGATCGATCCCGGAAAACTTGATGAAGTGCTCGTCGAGAGGGCAGTTGTAATGATACTCGCCGTTTGTTCCGGCAATCTGGGCGCGGCCCTTGTCGAGCATACGTGGGAGGATCACATAACCGCCGAGGCGGGTGCGGGGACTGCGTGGAGGTCGTGTTGTAAGATTCATGGGTGTGTTGAGTTTGAGTGGTCTAGAGAGTTATTATCTTCGACGCTTGGCTCCGTAGCTGTAGCCCTTGAGGGTGCGGGCGCCGCGGATATTCTTAAGCACTTTGGCAGCCTCCTCCTCCTGGAAGAGCATGGTGAAGAGGTAGGGGAAGTTGTCCAGTTTCTCGCGGGGAACCTTCTGGGCAATGAATGTCTCGATCGCCTTCACATGGGGAAGCTCTTCGGCCGTCATGATTGTGAAGGCGTCACCCTCGGTCTGAGCACGTCCTGTACGTCCGATGCGGTGAACGTAGTCCTCCGGGTGCTGGGGAACGTCGTAATTGATGACGTGGCTCACTCCAGCGATATCGATGCCTCGGGCCGCGATATCCGTAGCGATCATCACCTCGTAGCGACCGGTCTTGAATCCATCGAGAGCATCCACGCGCTCCTGCTGGGAGCGGTTTGAGTGCATCACCGCAACCTTGTGATTCTCGCTTTCAAGCTGGCGGGCGATGCGATCGGCGCCATCCTTAGTCCTACAGAAGATCAGAACACTGTGATAATCGGTGCGTTCGAGCATTGCCTTGAGCAGGTCGAACTTCTGATCGGCAGCCACCGGGTAGAAGGCGTGCTTAACGGTCTCAGCCGCGGAGCGACGTGCTCCGATGGAAATCTTCTCGGGATTGCGGAGACACCATGAGGAGAGCCTCTCGATCTCCTCGGGGACGGTGGCCGAGAAAAGAAGCGTCTGGCGTTCCTTGGGGCACTTCTCAACGATGCGCCTTACATCAGGAAGGAAACCCATGTCGAGCATCCGATCGACTTCATCGAGAACAAGGACGGAAAGATCATCGAATCGAATCTCTCCCTGCTGAATGTAATCGAGCAATCTTCCTGGCGTAGCAACGATGATATCAGCTCCCTTGGCGAGGGCTTCACGCTGGGCACCGTAGCCGACGCCGCCGTAGATGACGACGGTGCGAAGGTTGGTGAAGGCCGCAAATTCCTTGAATGCCTGCTCGACCTGAAGTGCCAGTTCCCGGGTTGGCTCCAGGATGAGGCAACGGGTCTTTCCGTTGGACTCCTTCAGGAGGCTCAAAATCGGAAGACCGAAGGCCGCCGTCTTGCCGGTTCCGGTCTGGGCGGAGGCAATGATGTCACCTCCCTTGAGAAGGACGGGTATAGCCTGTTCCTGAATGGGAGATGGCTCCACATAACCCATCCGTTGCGCGCCGTGGACAACGGCTTCAAAGAGTCCAAGATCCTGAAATGACATGAAGCGGAGAATTTAACAGCTATCTGAGATCGCGCCAGTGAATAACATGTGGCAAATCCCTAAAGGCAAGCGCGGCATGGTAACCACCACGCATCCTCCAAGCGAACGCCTGCCAGGTGTCCCCTTCAATCTTTACGGAAATCGCTGCAGTATCCCCATTCCCATTCCTTACAGTCATTAAATGCTCGGGAAGAACCCGAGTGGACGCGAGCAGGGCCCCCAATCCCCTCCCATCAGCCTTGATGGCCGCTTCCCGACAGGTCCAGAGGGTGAAAAAGCTCTCCGCACAGAGTGACTTATCTAGCTCCGCTAGGAAGAGGGATTCCTCCCGCGAAAAAAAACGCTCGGAAAGCCTTACTGGATTCAGACGACGCTCACGCCCTTGTCCCAGTTCTAGATCTATGCCGCACTCCTCCGATGAGAAGAGAGCCACTACCAGATCTCCGCTGTGAGCTAGGGCAAGGTAGGGAACCTCTTTACTACATCTTAAACCATAAGGAAGGTAGGGTTTACCGGTATCGGCAATGGAGAGAGGAACAAGATCTGGCTCGACTCCGAGCCATGGAGCAACCGTTCCCCTGATGAGGCGCCTTCCAGCCAGAAATCTCCGTCTCGAGACACCGTGCTTGATTGCATGTGCTCGCGCTATTTCCTCGGGCGGGAGTCTCACCTCGGCGCAGCAGTCAAGATCTCCTACGACGAGAAGAGATCCTCCATCGCTAAAGATCGTTTTGGAATGATCCGAAGGACACTGGATAAAACACTCCGGAATGGATTCACCATCGGCGTCACTCATCTTGGCAATCAAGAGAAACGACCCGACTTCGCTTCACGCGGCCTCTTTTTCCCTGTTCGGTAGAGATTAATCGCTTCAGCCGTCCCCTCACCCGCCTCAAGTTCGGAAACATGGCCACCGGCATTCAAGACCGACTCCTTGACCATCGGATGGGCGTTGGAGGGGCAGGCAACCATCGCTGCCACATTCCCATAAAGCATGGAGAGGTCGTTCTGGTGGTCACCGATGGCAAGAATGGACTCAACCGGCATATCGAGGAGTCGTTTCAGTTCGGCAAGGGAAGTCCCTTTGTCATAGAGGCGGTGGCAGAATCGAAGGTAGATATTGCTACGCTGGTAGTTGAAGTCGTCAGGGCGCTCAGACAAGGCGAGCATCCTTTGAGTGACCTCATCAAGGGTCTCCTCGGTATCGGTGACCAACCCTTCCGGCACACCTTCACTGTTGTGCAGGACCCTCACACCAAGGGTGCCGGCCGCCAACTCCTCGATCTGATTGAAAAAAGGACCCGCCTCTTGGAAGAGAAGGTCATGGTGCTCGGTGCAGATCCGGTTCCAGTCACCGTAGTCACGCCACCCGCCACTCCCATCTGGCTGGTAGATATGCCTTTCGCTGGCAAGGATGTAGTCCGGAGTCACACCGAGGTCGAGCGACTCGATCCCGTTGAGGGCGCTCTCGAGAGGACGGCCCGTATTCACTACCCAAAGGGAACCGCCGCCAACTACTGCAGCAAGTTCATGGGCCAAAGTTGGCGCGCAACGATCTCCCCACTTTCCACCAGCAAGAGTGCCGTCAAAATCGGTACTGAGAAGTCGAATCAGGGACACGAAAAGATTCTCAACTCGGTCAGTGGGCTAAGCAATCCACAAATTGAGTGCCTGCTGGAGGAAAGTTGCTATTCTTCCGATATGAAATCCGCCTACGAACTTGCGATGAGTCGTCTGGAACAATCGTCTCCCACCAAACCCCTCACCGTAGAGCAGAAGAGGGAACTCGCTGAGATCGACTCCGAGTATGATGCCAAGATCGCCGAGCGCAGAATCTTTCTTGAGAGTGAAATCGCAAAATCGCTGGGAGATCCAGTTGGGGAGGAGCAGATCCGCAGACAGCTAGCCTCCGAGATCGCCACGTTCCAGGAGAAAAGGGATCTCAAGAAGGATAAGATCCGTCTCGGAAAGTCGGAGTAAGAGTCGGACGTTTGGCGTTGCTTTAGTCAGATACCTCTCCTCTTATTTTGTCCCTCCGGCTGCAGACCAGAGCTTGCGCAGGTCATTATCCACGAGGGACCCCTTGATCGGCTTAAGCTTGTCGAAGGCCTTCTTGATTATCGAGCGAGCAAGATCGGGACGGCCCTTGAGGATCAGGTAATCGGCAAGTGGGCGGACAACCTTGTAGAAGAAATCGCCACCACCATTAGCACCCTGAAGCGTCACCTGGCGGTCATACTCTCGAAGAGCCTCATCGGGATTCGTTGATTTGAGAAGTGGGCCGATCAAGTCCCAAGCAGCTGTCGCACTCAGGTCAGTGCGCGCTCCGAACCCGCCCTTGTTCTCATGGACGATCTGCTGCGAGAGTTGCTTGGCACCGGATTGATCCCCCGATATCAGAGCCATCCGTACCAGAGCCTCCTGATGCTGTGCCTTGAGATCGCGGTAACCTGAGAATTGCCTAATGGCCGATTCGTGGTGGGACTTCAACTCCGCGGCAGGGGAACCTGACCGCACAAGCCAGTCCTCCCTAGCATCCCAGAGATCCGGGTTATCGGGGCAGGTGGTCAAGGCGCTCTGAATTGCCCTCCCCTCCCCCTCAGCTTCCCCTCGTCGCCGGAAGTTCCAGGCCATCAGCAAATCCCTGCGTGCTGCATCCTGAGAGTCACGGTTACCACGGTGGCGTGTCAGTTGATCAAGTCCGTGATCGGTGATTGGCGTCCAACTCTGAGGATCGAGAGCCTCGCCGGTCGTTAAGTTCTGCCCCTCATATCTGCCCACGCTGAAATCCCAGTTATCTGGCCCCTTGAGATAACCGACCCAGGCGTGACCACCATCCTTCCCAAGCCCGGCAAAGAAGATCGTTGGGATGGCAAGCGCCTTACCGAGAACCGAGGCGTAGTAGGCTTGATCAACGCAGATCCCGCCGGTCTCCTTGATCCTCCAGAGCTCGTAGGATCCCCATGGCCACATGTACATGTTCTTAATCACCCTGCCCTGGTCGTAGGAGATGGAGTTAAAAGCTTTTGGAGGATCCTGATGCGAGAGGGCGGGCGTGTTACGCACGTAATTGAACTCCGAGGGATCGAGTGGTGCATCAACCACATACTTCAGTTCGTCTACGCCAAGGAGTCTGAGATCCCTTAGGAGCTTGCCTGTCCTGAAAGCTGTGACCCACTGGGTAAAGACCTCCTCAGGCTTGAGCCTAACCCTCGGGACGTCACGCGGTTGGACCTGATGGTGAGGCCAAAACTCTGGAGCGGGTTGATCCATCACCACTGAAACCGCCATCGCAAGAGTGAGGAATTCGCGCCAAGCGCCCGGATTGCTCTTCCAGATTGATTGGAGATTCATCAGCACGCGGGGGGCAAAATCATCCTCGCGGAACGAACGGGACCAGAGCGAAAGAAATGCCGGATCCGAGACCGTTGCGGCAATGAAGTCCGGTTCGAGACGTCCAACCAGAGGACCATTGGCCGGAGTGAAGGGCTGCGCGACTAACCCTGTGAGGACCTTCCCAAGCATCACGGGATCGGAGGCGATCTGCTCCGTCACACGGTGCTGGAGATCGTCGTAGCGGCGGACCAACGGGGAACCAGGCTTGAGGATAGTTACCTTTTGAGGTGGGGTCTTCTGAGGAGCCTCTTTCTGGGCAACAAGATTCGGGGAGGGCAAGGGCTTGGCGGGGATCCCAGTAGCACCAGCTTCGGCAATCAGATGTCGGGAAAGCCATTGCTTGGTCACGGAAGCCTCGTCAGACTCAAGGAGGTCTACCCACTGGTAGAGATCAACCCACTTTGCAAAACTCTCTTGAAAGCAAGATCCCCGCACCCCACTCCCGAAAGGCCTCCAAGTAGCCGCCAAGGCATTCCCTAGCGAATTCCTAAGCTCTGGCAGTCCACCGGAACGAGCCACCGATGCAATCGCCCGATAATCGGGAGCAACGGACAAATCGAATGAGGATGGCGTTGGGACATCTACGGATGCATCCAACTCAGTCAGGATAAAACCTCCCAAAAGAAGAATCAGGAACAGGGGGAACTGGATCCGGTACCAGGTATTCCGGGGGGTAACCATTGCTGGACTTTCAGCGAACAAAACAGAACTTTCCAATCCTATTTCCGCCCCCGGAAGAACCCGGAGGGCATCGTGACAACTCTACTCCGTCGTAGAAGTTGCCTCCTGAGCGTGGGATTCCCCAGTCGCAGTATCAGGCTCATTGGTCTCGGTATCCTGAGGTTCCGTGGATTCAGAACTCTTGCCCTCGGCCTTGGCCTTCCGCTTCTCCTCCTTTTTACGCTTTTTTTCCATTTCCTTCCTGCGCTTCTCGAATCCGTAATTGATTTTGACCATGGTCTTCTCTGTTAGTTGGTTGTGTTGGTCTTAAACGTCGCCGTTCAGCCATCGGTTGAATTGTTCGTCGAGTTTGGTGATCATCGCCGCTTGATCGCGGGCCATATCGGTAAATTGGCCCCACTTGAGGATGTCCTTCGACTTGCCTGTTCCTTCCGTCTCCAGGATGAAATCCTCGACGAGGTTTCCCTGCGAGGCGTAGGTGAGACGGAGATGCTCCTTGCAGAGATCGGCCGTCTGATTCTGCCGGTTTTTAGTGCCTATTCCCATTTCAGGAGAGGGAAAGTTGACTCTCCTTGGCACTTAAAAAGTCAGGAGATGAGTGGGACGGGTGGTACAAACTTCATCCAGTGTATTCCAGCAAGACCCCTTGTGCGAATAAAATCAGCGTCACAGATTGCATCACTTCCCCAGGAAATTCACTTTTCCCATTTTGAAGTAATAACTTGCGCCCGCTCATTTAGCAGTCACCTTAAGACTGTTCGATTTTTAACGATTCGTTGCATGGTGGGCCGCCGGTTGAGTTTCTCAAGGGTGGTTTGAAACCCGATTCTCGGGAACGGCTCTGATGACCTGATTTCGTCATTAACCAAAATACAGACCATGAAACTATACGTAGGCAACCTCACCTTCAACGCAACCGAGAACGATCTCCGTGAACTCTTTGAGCAGTTCGGCAAACCGACCGAGATCGGCCTTGTGACAGACCGCGAGACGGGCCGCTCACGCGGATTCGCCTTTGTCACGATGAGCAGCGCTGCCGAGGGAACGGCTGCAATCAGCGCCCTAGAGGGCAAGGACTTCCAGGGACGCAACCTGACTGTCAACGAGGCACGTCCACGCGAGGATCGTCCCCGTGGTGGTGGTGGCGGTGGACGTTCCTTCGGGGGCGACCGCGACCGTGGTTCACGCCAGTACTAAGAAAGCTTCACACCAATCAAGCGGGATCACCACAAGTGGTTCCGCTTTTTTGTGCCCAATGTGCTCCACAGGCCTGAGGGGAAGCACAGATATAGCATCCGCTTTTTTAGAGAAGCGTCTCACCCTCACCCTTGGGAGGGTTACGGTTCCCCTTCTTTCGCGAACGCTTTGGCTTTCCTTGTGAAGAGGGTTTCGAAGCCTCCTTCGGGTAGACTTCGACAACACGCTCCGCATTAATGTCCAACTCCACATGAAAGATGGCATCCTCGGGAGTGTAGCCAGCGTGAATATGCTGCATGAAGGCGGGAAAGTATCGGTCAATGGTGAAAAAAGAGGTCATGAAGAGCTTCTCGATGACCGAAGGTGAGAGAGGCTGATCCCCAATGATCTGCGTGATGTGAAAGCGGACTTCCCCATCCTTCATGTCCATCTCGAACTTACCAAGGGGCATATTGTAATTGGCCCGGGTGATTAGTTCGGCCACGGAGGGACGCAACTTTTCCTCCCGGACGTAAAATGGATAATGAGAGGTCACCTGAATGTATTCCCCGCCATGGGTAATCCTGGAGTTGAAGCGGAAATTGGCGTTCCTTCCGCTCATGGTAAGAGTGACCCGAAACTCATCGGGTTCTGCGTTATAGTTAAATTCCTTGAAATCGAGATAATCGATCACGGATTGGAAGGAAGCTGTTTGGTCGGGCATGATCTGAAGGTAAAAAAAGTGAATAGTAGTCTACTTCTACAATAAACAAAGAAAGGAAGAAAAGAAAGCTACCTCATTATCTATTTCCCTCCTTAGAACACTCAAAAGTAAAGAAACTGGGCTTTTCGGTGGTTGAAAGTGAATTTAGGTTATCCACATTCGCGAACTTTCCATGAAAACCCTCACCGTCGATCATATGACTCTTGCGGATCTGAATCTTGCCGCCGAATGGGGTGCAAGCGAAGGGTGGAATCCGGGTCTCCACGATGCCCCGATCTTTTATCAGACTGATCCAAAAGGATTCTTTATCGGGAGGATTGATGGCAAGCCTGTGGCTACAATCTCTGCAGTGCGATACGGGAGTGATTTTGGATTCATCGGTTTCTATATCGTTGCTCCGGAGTTCAGGGATCACGGATATGGAGGACACCTGATCCTGCATGCTTCGCAACATCTCGCCGGGTGCCGTAGCGTCGGCCTTGATGGAGTTGAGAGCCAACAGTCAAACTACGCGCGCCATGGAGCACGCTATGCCCATGACAACATCCGTTTCGAGGGACATGGCCCCGGCGAAAAGATTCACCTTCCTTCGAGATCAGAAATCTGCTCTCTAATCGCTCTCCCGATCGAAACCATTCTCGACTACGACCGCCGACACTTTCCAGCCGATCGCTCCAACTTTCTGGAACCATGGATTCATCAACCTGAAGCTCTAGCTTTAGGAATCCTCCGATCTGGTAAATTAGCTGGCTTCGGTGTGAGACGCCGCAGCCATACTGGGTTCAGAATCGGGCCTCTATTCGCCGATGACCGTGAAGCTGCTTCCGAGCTCCTCTCAGGACTCCGTCAGGGAATGGGATCGAAAGAGCTATTTTACATGGATGTACCTGCATCCAATCACCACGCCATGTCACTTGCCGAGTATCTCGGCATGAGGCCTGCATTTCATTCAGCCAGGATGTGTCTGGGTGAAACTCCGATTCTACCAATGACGGAAATCTACGGGATCACCAGCTTGGAGTTGGGATAGTTCCCTGATGCTCAGAACCTTTATTCCTAAAAGCATTTCAATTAAAGAAAACGTAGGAAAAGTCGGGAGATTTCCAGACTTAGAATAAAGACCAGCATCCAGAAGACCCACTTAGCCGCACTCTGGCCGAGGGAAAAACGAGTCCCAATCAGTGAGCCGATGACTCCACCTAGAGAAAGAGGGAAAGCCCAGAGCCAGTCGATCTCCCCCCTTACACTGAAGACAATCACCGAAAGCAGTGCCACCAATCCGATTCCTAGAGCTTTGATCGCGTTGGCTTCACGAATTGGGTAATGGGCCAGCAGAACTAGAACCCCCAACAAATAAATTCCAGAATCGAGGACGATCAATCCCGCCCAAACACCAACGGAAAATAGAGATGCCATAACCAGAAGGCTTGTTTCCGGAGCTCGAAAGGATTGATCAGCACTAAGCCATCTCGACGGATTACAGAAAACAACGATCAAAGCCAGAGCCACTGCAATGGTCGTCAGCATCCCCGTCTTCATGTCACTGAGATAAGAAGCCGAAAGGGAGCCTAAAACGGCTCCCAGCACAAGCGGAAGAGACATCTTGAAACCAACGCGCCATGGAAGTTGATCCGCTCGGTGATATTTCCAGACTGCGGCCGCGAAGCCCAAAAGAACAGGCACTCGGTTAGTGGCATTCGCGAGCATGGGCGGAAGACCTAGGGCTATCATGACGGGTAGCGTGACAGCAGAGCCACTCGAAGCGACCGTGTTCAGGAAGCCACCAAATGCGCCCGCAATTATCAAAAGCAGCGCCGTTGTAAAACTGACTTCGTGAATCATCGTAGCAAGGGACTCTTAGCTTTGCTTTTTGCAATCCACCGAAGCAACAGTCCGGCGGCAACGACCACCAAAGCAAAGATCCTAGCATTGGGCTTCATAATCAGCAGGGTAAGCTCAAGTGAGAGCATCAGAAGGAAAGTGCTAAACATAATAATCCGCTCATGCCGCTTGATTGACTGTGTGAAGTCCGTGGACGTTGATCCCAGATTCATCGTGATCGCCCCCACGACTCCGACTGCGTAGAGGTCGGCTAGTTTGGAAATATCCCCCATGGAAAGAATCAGACCTGCCGGAACAATAATCGAGAGCAGCAATCCCACAATCGGGACGCCCTGACGATTAAGTTTATAAAACACTGGTGGAAGTTCGAGATCACGCGCCATCAAATGAGTCAGCGAACTGAGGGCGACCATCGCCGTATTGACTGCTGAAAGGAGAAGCAGACCAAAGACCCCGCTGATAATCCAAGCTGAGATTGTTCCGGCCAATGGCCCAAATTGATTCCCAACAAAGACCTTCCCCATCTCGCGTAGCATGTAGTCTCTGACACCCATGGCATCCATGGCATTAACCTCCCCGTTGGTAACGGTCAGGCCGGGTAACGCAACCATGGCAAATCCGAGAAGGGAGGTCATCACGCAGACCTCAGCCATGATAAGGTAAATGGCCGGCTTGGAGGTGAAGTTGACGGAAGGAAATTTGACCGAGGAATGGGGATCCAACTTCATCACGCCTGTGGAGTTTGCAATCGCCTCGATCCCGGAGAGGGCCAGCATGATCACGACCAGATTCTCCCAGTTTTTCAAGAGACCACCATGGGGAGGTTGGATCATTCTCGCGGCCTCTCCCAAATGAGGAATGGCAACAAGGCCAAGGATCAGGACAACTGCCATCGTCGGAATGGAAATCCAGATGGCCAAACCAGCCGATTCCTTAGTTCCCCGGAAGTTAATGACCCCAATGACTAGGATCGCCGCAAAGGCACACTCCACGGGATGTGAAACACCAAGATAATAGAATGCCGAAAGGGCACTGATTGAGGCTGTCACCAGATAGTCGGCCATCAGCAGGAAGGCCCCGACCGAGGAGAGCACCTTGGATCTGTTGCGAAGACTGGCATAGACACCACCGCCGTGGGGATAGAGTCGACAGATGGTGAGGTAATTATACCCCACCAGCGCCGTGACGAGGCTCATCACCAAGATCGGCCAAGGGGCGCTGTATCCGCAGACTGCAAAGGCAAGACCGATGACATAGGCCTTGCTCGTCCCCCAGTCCCCGTAAAGGAGAGCTGCTGCACCTTTCCAGTCCACATTTCGAGGGCGTTCCCCAGGTTGGGCATGTCGTCGATGGTGCATTTACTTCTCTAGAAGTCGAACTTCAGACCTTCCTATGCAGAAAACGCATACCGATTCCTATAACTCCCAATACAAAGAGAACATAGAATGATGGCTCAGGCACTGCATATATGACTGAAAGAGTGGTCACTCCATCGAATATTGTAGAAGTGACGTTCCATGATCCTCCTTCAAGGTTCGGACTCATCGTAAAATTTGAAGTGTTGATAACAAAGTCTGCCGAATTGAAACCACTAAGCACCCCAGTGACATTTATATAACTGAACACATAGGACGAACTGCCATTCCCCTCCCCTGAGGTGCCAACAATATTGATTGTAAAAGGATTGGTCGAACTCAGGTCAGAAAGGTCTAGGTTAGTCGTCGAGAGGAGATCCCAACTAACTCCGGCCGTTCCTGTAAAACTCGAGAGGTGCCATGTGGAACTTGCCCCAGGCTCTAGTGTTAGATTCCGAAAACTCCCGTTGTTCCCGCAAAGAATTCCGTTAATCACTGCCTGACCCGAAATATATCCTTCATTTCTAAGAGATCCCCCCGCAGCAATCGTTGTCGTACCACCTCCATTTAAGGATCCAGTTGAAGCGATGTGGAGTTCACCAGCGTCAACGGCTGTGTAGAGGGTATAGCTATTGCTTGCGCTGAGAGTCGTTGTTCCAGTGCCGAGTTGGCAGACCCAACCAGTACCTGAAATGCTATTGGTCACTTCCAGGGAATTTGTCTGATTGAAATTAATTCCATAATCATCCCCATTGGTTCCTACGAAAAGGATCGATGCGGCTTTAACACTCCCTGCTGAATCACTTTGCTGATACCGGCCGAAATCAAGATCTCCAAATTGTCCAATCTGGATTGATGAGGCAGCAAGGATACCACCATTGGCCACGGTTACAGTGCCGCTCCCGATGACAAAGATATCAGCATTCGTCCAAATCGAATTAGATCCGGTAATCAGGACGCCATTCCCACTGGAGGAAGTAGGAGCCATCGTGGCATCCACACCTAGTCCACCTTGGTAATCGCTCACCTTGCCACCGTTGGAGATCACTAGAGTGTTGCTATTGCCATAGCTCCCTACGATAAGGCTCGTCGCGCTGTTCCAGTGGGAATTGCCTCCGGTTACCAGAACGGAGTTGCCGTAGCTCTTGGAATCGTGACCGATGACACCATAGGTGTCGGTCACAAT
>WBXH01000037.1 GCA_008933015.1 Verrucomicrobiota bacterium
GATGGATTCTACAATGATGCGATGGATTTTATCAGAACGAGGCCCCTTTGCATTGAAGGGGAGGGATTTCAAGCGGTGCATGCTGGTATCGATCCGAGGATCCATTCCATCAAGCGCCAATCTCCCCATGATCTTTTGACAATACGCATTCCAAGGGGGATGGATGTTCCTTGGTATGATGCCTATACGGGCGAGTCTCTTATCGTGTTCGGCCACTGGGCCCAGAGGTCTGCGGTAATCCGTACAAATGCGATTGGTCTTGATACCGGTTGTGTCTATGGAGGTGCGCTTACGGCCTTAATTCTCCCTGAAAGACGCCTGATAAGCGTTCCAGCGGCTAAGGAGTATCAAAAACACGAAGGGTGGAAATGAACGAAGCGGCTCATCAGGAGAAACAACAACCGATCCGTTTGAAGGGATTTCTTGGCGGCATCTTTCTGACTCAGTTGGTCGATAGCGCGCTGCATCTGGCTCAACCTCTACTCCTAGCCAAGCTTTCAGGTTCACTTGGCGGAGCTGCCTTCTTCTCAGCCTTCGACACCGGGGTTCACATGCTTGGCACATATATCGGGGGCTGGCCGACGGATAGGTTTGGCGCTCGCCGAGTTTTGGTTGTGGCCACCTTTTTGAGAGGTGTGGCCTTGGCTGGTATTCCTATTTCCATGCTCTGCGGCTTTCTGAGCCTCTGGTGGGCGATGGGTTGCTACACGTTGGAGGCTTTGATTCGAGGCTTTGTCGACACGTCGGTTCATACCATCCCACTGGAGCTTGCAAGTCACCGTGCCGAGCAACTTGACAGGATCAATTCACGGTATGAATTGTCCTTTGACCTCGGTGGTGTTGCAGGCCCCCTGATCCTAGGAGGCTTGATGATCTGGGGAGGAAAAATTGTTCCGCACATCATTATTCCAGTAGGGTTTGTGCTCTCTGCAATTGCCTACTTCTTCATCCCTAAGAAAAGAGGAAGCGTGTCTAGAGACCACGGCAACCATTCTCATGGAGGCTCTTGGGAGGGTCTTAAATACATCCTTACGCGCCAACCACTCCTTATCACCTGCATCGGCTTGATGTCGTTCAATATTTATCCGCTTCGTAAGCTCCTGAGTGCTTTTTTTGCCAAGGGGCTCCTGCATAAGTCATCCTCTGTGGGTCAAATCGGAGCTGCATTTGCCCTTGGTGGAGTTGTTGGCGCCCTGATTTATGCACTCACAAAGCATAAACATTCTGGTGGAAAATGGGTCGCATTCGGTGCAATTGGAACATTCATCCTGGCAGTCGGTTGGTTGCCTGCAAATCTCTGGGTGATGACGGTGGTGGTGTTCCTTTTTGCCGTGGCCAATGTCTGCGCACGCTTGACTCTCACCAAGAAACGTCAGGAACTTACCCCGCTTGAACATGCCGGAGGCGTGACCTCCGCTTCCCAGTTCGGCGTTAATGCTGTTTCAGTTGTCATCAAGACCATTGTCGGGGCCGCCTTCTCAGCCGGCTTGGGGACCTTCGGAGCCTTCGCTGTGGTGGGTGGAATTCTCGGGCTTATGGGAGCGGGTCAATTTGTCCTCTCAAGGCACATGCCGAAGCTCCGTGCTGCATCACCTGTTTGATGCTGATCCTGTTATCTGACTCTCTCGTTCAGGAAAAAGCAATTTCCTCCACGGGCACTTCTCGCTTAGAGTTAAAGACCAAGTATTCTAATCCTAATTTTTCCATGAGCACCTCCACACAACCCCTGCAGGATCAAGTAGCCATCGTTACCGGTGCCGGACGCGGTATCGGCGAATCCGTTGCCCGTTATTTCGTCGATGCCGGCGCCAAGGTAGCCGTTGTCAGCCGAAGCGAAGCTAACTCCAGCAAGGTGGCCTCGGCGCTTGAGGCTATCCGTCCTGGGTCTGCTCGGGCCTATGCGGTCGATGTAGCCGACTTTGATGCTGTCCAGAAAGTCGGTGAACAGATCATCACTGATTTTGGTAGGGCCGATATTCTCGTGAACAATGCCGGTATT
Source organism: Verrucomicrobiota bacterium (assembly GCA_008933015.1). Classification (GTDB taxonomy): domain Bacteria; phylum Verrucomicrobiota; class Verrucomicrobiia; order Chthoniobacterales; family UBA6821; genus UBA6821. Next base: position 2,000 of record WBXH01000037.1, read on the forward strand.
ACCCGAGACAATCTCCTTATGCGTATGTCCTCCGAGGAATGGGATGCCGTCCTCGACACAAATCTCAAGGGGGCTTTTAACTTTGTTCGCTCCATCCTGCGTACCATGATTAAGCAGCGTTCCGGACGCATCATCAATATCAGCTCAGTCAGCGGCTTGATGGGCTTGGCCGGCCAGACCAACTACGCTGCGAGCAAGGCTGGTATGATCGGTCTCACCAAGGCGCTTGCAAAGGAAGTCGCAAGCCGCGGCATCACGGTCAACGTGGTGGCTCCGGGATTTATCGAAACTGATATGACCGCTGTTCTTAACGAGGAGATCAGGAAGGGAGCGCTCTCGCAGATTCCTCTCTCCCGCTTCGGTCAACCTGAGGAGATTGCAGCCACCGTGGGATTCCTCTCCGGGTCCTCTGCCTCGTACATCACGGGTCAGGTAATTGCGGTCGATGGTGGCATGTCGATGTAGCTGCGGTACGCAGACTCCTTGACCCAAGTTAGCGGGGGATCTTTTCAAATGAATATTAGGGCTTGGCTTATCCCCATCCTTATAGGGAACTGCGTTGGGATTCTTTCGCCACGGTTGTTGGCTAATTCATCACCTGCAACCGCGACTGTTGAAACTCCGAAGGGTAAGGTTCTTTACAGGGATGACTTTACAAAAGACCTTTCCAATTGGGTGGTGGAGCAGACACCTGACGGAACCGTCGAAATTAGTGGCGATCAACTCGACATCAATGACGGCGCTGGACTAAATGGTAAAGGAGGTTGCACTGTCTGGTTCCGGGAAAAGCTCTCGGGTCCTATCATGATCGAGTACGATGCGGTAATGGTCCAAGAGGGTGGCCCCAATGACCGTTCCAGTGACTTGAACTGCTTCTGGATGGCAACGGACCCCTCTCATCCCGGCGATTTTTTTGCCCGCAGCAAGGAGAGAGGTGGAAATTTCAAGAAATACGATGACCTCCAACTCTATTACGTTGGGTACGGAGCCAATGATAATGTCACGACTCGCTTCCGCCGTTATCCTCGCTCAAGGGATGACAAGGGACTGCTGCCCGAGTACGACCTTTCAGTTGCAAAGTTTATGAATGTTCCCAACAAGATCGTGAAGATCAGGATTCTATCCGATGGTGAAAAGATCAGATTTTACCGGGACGGAGAGCTAGTCTTTGCATTTACTGATCCCGCCCCATACAGAGAGGGATGGTTCGGTTTTCGGACAGTCAGAAATCACATGAAAATTAGTAATTTTCGGGTTTACCGCTACGTTACAAGCTAAGTCTAGAAGCTTATTTTTTTCCTGACTTTTCACGTCGCTCCTCTTCCTTTTTTTCCAGAATAGTACTGGCTGAGGGATCCACTTTCAGGATCAAGGACTCTTTGGTCTCCCATTTCGCCTCGATTGCTGCTGATTTGTCACCCGTGGTTTGCTTGACCGCCTTGCGGGCCTGAATTAATTCCGGAGCATTGTGAATCTTTGCCTTATCAGCCTTGTATTGCTCGCGTTCCGCCGCTGTCAGGTCCTCTTCCTTGTCTGCGAGGGTTCTTTCCTCTTTCCCGCCGCTTCCAATGCTTGCCTGATTCATAGAAGCGATGGAATCAGTAGATTCGGAGGGAACCGAGGCGCTTTCAGTCTGCGGGTATTGTTCTGCAGGCTCATCTTCGGCGCGAAGACAACTTATGCCTTGAATCACCAAAAAAACAGTTGGAAGAACGAGTCTGAACAAGGAGTTACTCATGTGGTAAATGTAAATGATGTTAGGCTAAAAGTCAAAAACGCCCCTTGATTTACAACTTTTGTTTTACGTCTGAAGATGCGATTGAAAAAAGTTAAAGAGTGGAATTGTAACGGCCATGCATTAAATTAGGAATCTACCTCGGCTGCAGGCTGAAATGCGATCATTCACCACCACTCACTCACCCTTTTTTGATGCTCATCACTATTCTTAGACATGCCGATGCGGAGCCTCATTGCGTGGATGATGCGGCCCGCCGCCTGACCGAGAAAGGCTACAAGCAGGCGAAGCGTGTTGGCTGCTTCATGAAGGAGCAGGGGATCCGTCCGGATATCATCCTCACCAGTCCAGCTGTCCGGGCACGAGAGACGGCCGAGATCGTGGGCAAAATCCTCGCCAACCAGAATCTCACGGAAGTCCCTTGGGCAACATGCGGCATGGATCCGATGAGGGCCCTTGATGAACTTGCTGCCTACAGTCGCTTTAAGTCCGTGCTCCTTGTCGGCCATGAGCCTGATTTAAGTTGCCTGATCGCCACACTGCTTGGTCTCGGCAAGAGTATTTCCGTGAGTGTTCCCAAGGCCTCCCTGACATCCATTGATGTGCCGCGGTTAGGAGTGGGTGCAGGCACTCTTCAGTTTCTGCTTCCGGTCAAATTTCTTTAACCTCTCCCAATCCATGAAAACATTGCTCCTGACCAACGAATACCCGCCGAATATCTACGGGGGTGCGGGTGTCCATGTCGATTACCTCAGTCGGGAGCTGGCAAAGTTGATGGAAGTGGAGGTCCGTTGCTTCGGTGATCAGAGGAACCATGTTGGAAATCTGGAGGTGAGGGGATTCGGAATCGGGTTGCCCGAGATGACCTGTGCCAAGGCCTTGCAAAGCCCGTTAGGGGCTGCTCGGCGGTGTGTCGATTTCAACGGGGCTGGGATCACTGCCGATCTGGTCCATTGCCACACTTGGTACACCCACCTGGGTGGGATCATGGCCAAATTGAACTATGGTATCCCCCTTGTCATCACGGTACACTCTCTCGAGCCACTTCGTCCCTGGAAACGAGAGCAACTTGGGGGTGGTTATGATTTCAGTCTCTGGGTTGAGAAGACAGCCCTCGAGATGGCTGACGCCGTGATTGCTGTTTCCGAGGAGACCCGCAGCGATCTTCGTTCACTTTTCAACATTCCTGAGGAGAGAATGACCGTCATCCACAACGGCATCGATCTCAGTGAATACACCGCGACGAAGAATCCGGAAACCCTCCGAGCTCTGGGCGTCGATCCAACACGTCCCTACGTTCTCTTCGTGGGGCGTATCACTCGTCAGAAGGGGATCATTCATCTGGTACGTGCCATCCGTCACATGAATCCCGATTTTCAGATTGTGCTTTGTGCAGGAGCCCCTGACACACCTGAAATCGCCCTTGAAATGCAGGCCGCCATTGCTGAGGCTCGCGGGATCCGTGAAGAGATCGTCTGGATCGAGAAGATGGTCTCACGTCCCGAAGCCATAGCCCTCTATTCTGGGGCAGAAGTCTTTGTCTGTCCCTCGATCTACGAACCGTTCGGCATCATTAACTTGGAGGCGATGGCCTGCGGTACACCAGTGGTAGCCAGTGCAGTGGGTGGCATCAAGGAGGTGGTTGTGAATGGTGAGACCGGGTTCCTCGTCCCCTTGAAGCAGATGACGGAGAGCCCATTTGAGGCGACCGATCCGGAGGCCTTTGCCAATGATCTTGCAACCAAGGTAAATCTGCTTATGGCAGATCCCGTGCTGGCCTCGAAAATGGGTGCGGCTGGACGCAAGCGGGCCGAGGAGCTTTTTAGCTGGGATGCGATTGCACGCAAAACTGAGCGACTTTACGCCAAGCTTCTGCAAAGGTAACGGAATGTTCATTGATCGAGTCAGAGTTCACGCCAAGGCAGGTGATGGTGGCCATGGATCCGCAAGTTTTCGCCGTGAGAAGTTTATCCCCAAGGGGGGGCCGGACGGGGGAGACGGAGGCGATGGCGGCGACGTCATCCTTCGGGCCGACACGCATGTTGACCAACTAGCCAATCTTTTTTTCGAACCGATCCTGAAGGCCAAGCCGGGGGGTAAGGGATCCTATCGCCAGCGACATGGCAAGTCAGCCCCCGATCTTATTGTGCCGGTTCCAGTCGGAACGCTGATCTATCGCTTCCCCACACCTGCCCCACACGACCCTTACGCCGAATCACAGGAGATCCCAGGAGAGGAGCAGCCTTCTGAGGGGCCCCGCGCCAAAAAGGGACTTGCCGATCCCCAACCTGAGGATCTGGTTGCCGATCTGGATGAGATCGGTAAGGAATTCATCATCTGCCATGGTGGCAAGGGTGGACGGGGGAATATTCATTTCAAAAGCTCACGCAACCAGGCTCCCCGCCGTTTTACGGAGGGAACTGAAGGAGACGAAGGTTGGTTCCTCCTAGAGATGCGCTCCATCGCCTTCGCTGGCCTTGTGGGATACCCCAACGCTGGCAAGTCAACCCTTCTGCGGGCTTTGTCACGTGCTACTCCGAAGGTAGGCTCCTATGCCTTCACGACACGAAACCCGCAAGTGGGTGTCGTCGATCTAGAGGATTATAAAAAAACAACGGTGGCCGATATTCCAGGCCTGATTGAGGGGGCTCATGAGAATCGTGGACTTGGCCATCAGTTTTTACGCCATGTCATGCGCTGCAGCTATTTGCTCATGGTGGTCGATATGGCCGGATCCGAAGGCCGTAATCCTATGGACGATCTCAAGGCCCTACGCCACGAACTCGAGCTCTACAATCCTGAGCTCGCGGCACGCCCCTGGTGCATCGTCGCCAACAAGACCGACATGCCCGAGGCGGGAGGCAATATCAAGGCCTTCAAAAAGAAGTACAAGGGTGTTTCCATCCTTCCTGTCTGTGCCGAATTGGGTGAAGGAATACCCGAGTTAAAAGCATTCCTTCAGAAAAAGGTTGAGGAAGAGGAGGTCCGCCTGAAAGCTGAAAAAGAATTGGCTATCATTGCTTCAGGAGAAATCGCGCAAAGCGATTCCGTTGCTTCAAACCTCGTTTATTAACGGGAGGGTAAAATAACTATCGCCGCGATCCAGTTCCTAGGATGCGGCGATAGTATTATTCTTGAATCACTGAGGCTTCGCCCTCAAGCGAAGCAGTTTATTTCCAATCTTATTTTTCTAGGCTCCTACTCTCCTTAGGGTGTCGGCTAAGTTGCTGGACTCGTTGAAGGGGTAGCAGAAGGTTGCTGAGGAGCTTCGGTTCCCCCTCCGTGTTTTCCGCCCTTGCCACCGCCACGCCCAGGGCGACCTTGTTTCAACTTATCAAGCTGATCTGGTTGGAGGATTTTTTCCAGTTGGGTCTTCATTTCCAACTCAAGGGAAGAGATTTGCTTCTTCTGATCATCAGATAGATTGAGTTGCTCCGCCATGCGTGGGGGGAGAAGGTGTAATCCTCCTCCAGGGTCACCTTTACCTCCCTTCCCGCCTTTTCCTTCTGATGGTCTAGAATCAGAAGGAGGTGAGGCGGGTGCTCCTTGATCTTGTGCCCTGACGATGGAGGAATGGGACGATATCAGAAGAACCGTCAGGGCGGCTACTGTGATTTTCTTGATCGGGTAATGTGGGAGGGTGTGTGTATTCATCAATGGGAGTAACACCTCAAGAGAAAAAAAGTTTCAGATTTTTTTAACGACTCTTTTTGGGAAGGAGACTGATCATCCAAATTCCTTATGAGATTATTACTATTTCCAACGCTCCAACTAAAAAGCTTCTCCAACTTTTCAGATCATGAAATCAATCTCATCCTCGGAGAGTTGTACCGTCATCACCGATGTTTTCTTACCCTTCTTGTCAAGCCGGGTTTGGACCTGCTCGGCCCTCACGAGAAGTGTGTCAGGTGGAATGCTCTTCATCAGGAAGACATTGGCTCCGATGGTGCTTCTAGCTCCAATCACGGTGTCCCCACCCAAAATAATTCCGTTGGGATAGATGACCACATCGTCCTCAACATGAGGGTGACGCCTAGTCCCCTTGATGATCTCTCCGTGCTCATCCTTCTGGAAGCTACGAGCACCTAGTGTGACTCCATGATAAAGTTTTACCCTGTTTCCGATCACGCAGGTCTCACCGATCACGACGCCTGTGCCATGATCGATAAAAAAGTGTGAGCCGATCGAGGCACCCGGGTGAATATCGATGCCTGTCCTGCTGTGAGCCCACTCGGTCATCATGCGTGGTAACAAGGGAACGCTCTCTTTGTAGAGTAGGTGTGCCACTCTCTGGATGGCCACGGCCTCGAGTCCAGGGTAGGCGAGCACGATCTCTTCAAGGCTACGGGCTGCGGGATCGCCTGCATAGGCCGCCTCGACATCGGTTTTGAGCAGTGCGCGAACCTGTGGGATGCCAGCAAAGAAACGTTCCGTGATGGCGATGGCCTCGCTACGAAGTGATTTCGTATCATTTTCGGCCCTTTCCTTGATCCTGAGGCTGACGGCGATTGCTTCCTCAAGTTCGTGGGCAATCTGGTCAATGATCTCTTGGGCTGCCGCGGGGAGTTCTTCTGTAGAAACAGCCTCCTCTGAGAAGAACCCCGGAAAGAGAAGGTGAAGGAGTTCGTTGCAGAGCGCCTCGATCGCTTTCTTTGAGGGAAGGTTGGCCCGATCGAGGTGATTGATTCCCCCGCTCTCCTTGTAGGAGGAGAGGATCGGTTCCAGAAGATGCTTCCGGGAAGTCATTTAAATATCTTACCTATTCCAAGGAGCCTTAGCGAGCAATAGTCCCATGCCGCACCAGTCAGCGACACCTGCAAACACTAGTCCGGAACCTACAAATGCTGATAGGGCAAGAAAACCTGAATGCATGGTCAGAGAGAGCAAGATCCCCAGAAGGATGAGAATGCCTGCACCGATACGGACCTGACGCTCAATACTGATCGATTTCTTCCCAGAAGAGACAATTGGAAGAGCTGCGGTAATCCAGGCTTGGGTGCCGCCCTCGATGACATGGATATTCGTGAATCCCGCATCAAGAAATAAAGCGGCTGCCAACTTAGCCCGAGTTCCCTTCTCGCAGAGAAGGTAGATTGGAGCATCCTTTTGAAGTTGGTGATTTGATGAAATTGTCGAAGAATTTAGTATATTGAGTGGAATGTTGAGTGCCCCTTCTGCATGAACTCCCGCAAATTCAGCGGGAGTACGGACATCAAGAAGGATTGAATTCGGCTGAGTAGCTCTCAGTTCACTGAACTGATGAGGATTGATGTCCTTGAATTGGCTCATATCGCATTATAAGCCCAAATCGCGAAGATGTGAAATCTTCAGAGTCAAACTAAGGTGAGAATATGGTTGTTTGTTTGGTTAAATCGCAAAGTCGCGATACTCCGGACGGGCTATTTCTGTCGGAGGAAGAAGCATTCCCGCGGCGACCGTGACATTCGTTCCCTCCTCGATCAAAATGAATGATCCTGTGAGTCTGTTGGTTGCGTAGCCATCGTAGATGAGAGGCTTTGCGGTCTTAAGGCGGATCTCACCGATATCGTTCATGGCAAGTTCGGTGATCCCATTCTCCTTTTCAAGGGTCGAGATATTGATCTTGTGCTCGATCGCTGTCACCGCGGCTTTCACCGTCTGGGTGGTGTGCTTTAGCAGGTACTGCTTGCCCGTGGTGAGGGGACGCGGATTCATCCAGCAGATCTTGGCATGGAGATCAGAAGAGGCTCCCGGGAGATCCTCGGCATCGACAATCACATCGCCGCGGCTGATATCAAGATCGTGATCCAGTACTAGGGTGACCGACTGCGGACTGAAGGCTTCCTCAAGTGGGCCGTCAAGTGTCCAAATCTGCTTCACCGTGGAGCTGAAACCGCTAGGAAGAACCGTCACCTTTTGTCCGATCTTCACAATGCCTCCTGCAATCTGTCCGCTAAGGCCACGAAAATCGTGCAGCGTCTGATCAGTGGGGTTGTTCGGACGATTCACCCACTGGACGGGGAATCGGAAGTTACTGAGGTTGGAGTCGCTGGCGATATGAACCGTCTCCAGGTGCCCGAGGAGTGTTGGACCTGGATACCAGGGGGTATGGGCTGAAGCGGTGACAATGTTGTCCCCGTTCAGAGCGCTCACCGGAATGAACTTCACATCCTTGATGTCGAGGCGTGGAAGGAATTCCTCAAACTGGGTTTTGATCTCTAGGAAGCGTTCCTCGCTCCAATCGACCAGATCCATCTTGTTGATGGCGACGACAAGATGAGGGATACGCAGAAGTGAAGCGATAATAGCATGTCGGCGGCTTTGCTCGATCACTCCCTGCCGTGCGTCAATCAGGATGATGGAGAGATTCGCGGAGGAGGCTCCGGTGACCATGTTCCGCGTGTACTGTACGTGACCCGGCGTGTCGGCGATGATGAACTTGCGATGAGGGGTAGCAAAGTAGCGGTAGGCTACATCAATGGTGATTCCCTGTTCACGTTCGGCTCGAAGGCCGTCAGTCAGGTTGGCTAGGTTGATCTGGCCGCCGCCGGTGATGTCGGCGGAGCGTTCGAGAGCCTCGATCTGATCCTCCATGAGCGACTTGGAGTCGTAGAGGAGACGACCGATCAAGGTCGACTTGCCGTCGTCGACAGAGCCGCAGGTATTGAAGCGGAGCAAGTCGACGGGATGAGAATATAAAGAGGACATAGACTGGATCGGTTAAAAATATCCGGCCTTCTTGCGGTCTTCCATGGCGGCTTCGGAAACCCGGTCATCCGCCCTTGAGCCACGCTCAGTGACCCGTGCGGCGGCGATCTCGGCGATGATGTCATCGCAGTTGGAGGCTGGAGATTCAACACACCCCGTACTGATGATATCACCGATTGTGCGAACGCGGACGATCAAATCTTTTACTTCCTCGTTGGATTTGACCGGCATCAGTTCTGTATCGGGAACCCACTGTCCACCTCGTCGGACGCAGCGGCGCTTGTGGCTGAAATAGATAGAAGGTACCTCAAGCTTCTCTCGTTTGATGTATTCCCAGACATCCATCTCTGTCCAGTTGGAGAGTGGGAACACACGCATATTTTCTCCTGGATTCAGACGTCCGTTGTAGAGATTCCAGATCTCGGGGCGCTGATTCTTTGGATCCCATTGCCCGAAGCTGTCGCGGAAGCTGAAAAAGCGCTCCTTAGCTCGGGCTTTTTCCTCATCCCGGCGAGCTCCTCCGATACAACAATCGAAGCGATACTCTTCAATGGCGCCCAAGAGGACGGGGATCTGTAGTTGGTTGCGGCTAATCTGCCCAGCAGCCTGCACGGCGGTTCCCTTTTCCAGTGCCTCGTCGACCGTGCGGACAATGAGCTTGGCACCCAGTTCCTTGGCGCGGCGGTCACGGAATTCGAGTAGTTCCGGAAACTCGTGGCCCGTGGCAACATTTAGGAAGGGCATCGGGATATCCGAAGGTCGGAAAGCCTTCTCGGCAAGGCGAAGCAGGCAGATGGAGTCTTTACCGCCGGAGAAAAGGATCGCTGGGCGTTCAAACTCCGAGGCGACTTCGCGCATGATGTGGATCGCCTCAGTCTCAAGGTAATCCAGATGGTCAAGGTGGTAGCTCTTCATAGTGAGGTGATTCAGGAAGCCGATTTCGCCGCGGCACCGCCCCATGCGGAGTGAAGTCCGCATTCGCGCTTCTCGTCGGCTTTGGCGGGGTCGAAGTAGTCCCACTCGTTGGGGAGCTTGTGCTCCGCGAGGTAGGATTCCATTTCGGCATCGGTGAGGTAGAAGACGGGGCTGATCTTGAGGGAACCGAAGTTGGCATCTGCGGAAACAATATCGAGCTCCGCGCGGTTCGGATTCTGAACCTTGCGTAGGGCGGTGATCCAGATGGTCGGTGCTAGTTCACACATGCCGCGCTGAAAAGGCTCGAGTTTCATCAAGCCACTGAATCTCTTCAGTCCCTCCTCATCCTCCGGCGTTGGTATCGGGCCATCGATCGCATCACGGTGTGCTGGGGTGACCTTCGGAAGATAGGCTTTCAGATTCAATCCGAGCAGGCCTTTGATTGCTTCGGCATGCTTGTAGGTTGCCGGGCGGTTGTAGCCGTGATCAACCCATAGAACAGGGATAGCAGCTTGGGCTTGCGTGGCCAGATGGAGAAGGACCGCCTCGTAGGGACGGAAGTTCGTTGAAACGATGGCATTACCACCGGCTACCTTTGCACGTTCAATCGCCCACTGGGTAATCTCCAGAGGGCTCTTCTGCCGTAGTTCCTTATTCCAGGCCGTGATCTGTTCAGCGGATACCTTCACGGGCATTAAGCGGCCAAACCACCCTTTGGCGTGCCGACGCTGTGGAAGGTGGCATCCGAGGGGAGGATCTCGCGGTCGCAGAAGTCGCCGAAGCCCTCGCCTTCATTGCGCTCCTTCGCATAGCGCTTGATGATCGGGGTGAGGGTGGAGACTGCATCGTCAATCGTGATGCTCGGCGAGAAAAGTCGGTTGAGTCGGGTGCCGTTGTACTTTGCTCCCAAGTAGAGAGCGTATTTTCCGGGAGCCTTGCCGACGAAACCGATCTCCGCGAGATAGGGGCGACAGCAGCCGTTGGGGCATCCAGTGATACGGAGGCTGATGGCGTCGTCACGCAGACCCGCCTCATCGAGGACATTCTCGAATTTGCCAAGGATCGACGGAAGGTCGCGCTCGCTCTCAGCGAGGGCTAGTCCGCAGGTGGGAAGAGCCACGCAGGAGAGTGCGTTCAGTCGGAGGCCGGAGCGATCGTTCTCATGAGAGAGGCCGTGCTTTTCCAGGATGGCACTGATCTCGGCCTTCTTCTCGGCCGTAACGCCGGAGATGGTGACGTTCTGTGAAGGAGTGAGGCGGAAGTCTCCTTCATGGATTTCGGCGATCTCACGCAGAGCGGTCTTCATGGGCCATCTCTGGACGTCCTTGATGCGGCCGCTCAGAATATGGAGTCCGTAGAACCAGGTTCCATCGGAGCACTCGTGCCAACCGAAGGGATCCTCAATGGTGGTGAAGTTGAAGGGGCGTGCGGGCTCAAGCTGGAAGCTGATGCGCTTCTGAACCTCGCCTCGGAACCACTCGATTCCGCGATCCTGAATCGTGTACTTCAGGCGGGCATGCTTGCGGTTGGTCCGATCGCCAAAGTCGCGCTGGGTGGTGAGTACGGCAGCGCCCACTTCGTTCACTTTGTTTGCGGGGATAAAACCGAGGAGGTCAGCGAGGCGTGGGAAAGTCTCCGCATTGCCGTGGCTCATGCCGAGGCCGCCGCCTACGGTCACATTATACCCGGCGAGTTTTCCATTCTCGACGATCGCGATGTAGCCCAGATCCTGGGAAAAGACATCGACGTCATTGGAAGGAGGGATGGCGAAGCCGGTCTTGAATTTGCGTGGGAGATAGGTGTCACCGTACATCGGCTCAATCTCGGGTTCTCCACCAGCCACGAGTTCCTCGTCGAGATAGATCTCATGATAGGCACGAGTTTTTGGGAGGGCGTAGTTGCTCCAGTTCGAAGCATCCTCGTAGACCTGCTGAAGGATCTCAGAGCGCTCGGGATTCGGAGGGGCCATGACATTGCGGTTCACGTCGCCGCAGGCAGCGATGGAGTCGAGCAGGACCTGGTTCATCCCCTTGATGAGCTTTTTAACGTTTCCTTTCAGCACGCCATGGAACTGGAAGGTCTGGCGTGTTGTCAGTCGCAGGGAGGGGGAGGCAACTGCATCAGCAAGTTTGTCCAGGACGATCCACTGTTTTGGTGTGGCCTTCCCCCCGGCTAGGCGGACTCGGAGCATGAAAGCAAAGGCTTTTTCCTTTCCTTCTTTCTTAAGGGTGTTGCGCAGATCACGGTCATCCTGCATGTAGAGACCATGGAACTTGGAGAGTTGATTGCTCTCTTCGGAAATGTTTCCCGTGGATGTGTCGGCTAGGTCCTCTGCAATATGTCCGCGTAGATGTCGGGAATTGATTTTCATTCCCTCATTTGCGGCTAGGGGTTTGGCTGC
>WBXH01000038.1 GCA_008933015.1 Verrucomicrobiota bacterium
GGGGGAACAGCTGGAGATGAATTTCCTGAAAAAGAAGAAGAGTAGCCCTCAAGAGACAACTCCTCTCCTACGTACCCTATTTTTTCCTGATTTTGAGGTGTAAATATGCCAACGCCTTCTTGCAAAGAATCATCCATCTGCGATCTTAAAAACAATTCCTCATCTTCCCACCAAATCAAGTAACTCAAATACACACCTACCATGACCGACCACAAAAACACTCCAACGGCCTCTGAAAAGCTTGAGAGCAGCCAGGCCCATGCCAAGAAAGCTTTTGACGTGACAGCAGCAGTTGCACGTGAAGTAGCAGAAGTCGCCAAGTCGGGAGCACGCAGTGCCTACACCGCTGGTCGCGAGGAACTAGAGGCCGCGGCACACGATCTCAAGGAAGCGGCCCGCTCTTCCTACGGAGATCTCTCGAGGTCGACCAAAGCGAAATATGACGACCTCTCCAATTTGGCCAGTGAACGCTACTCCGAAGTCGCCGATCGGGCTGGCGAAGTAGCGTTGGAGTACAAGGCCCAGTTCGACGAACTTGCCGCACAAGCGGAGGATTATGTCCGAGACAATCCCTTCAAAGCCGTTGGCATAACATTTGCCGCGGGCCTACTGCTAGGACTACTACTGCGTCGCCGCTAACAGGCACTCATTCAGCAAACCGTTTCCCTTCCGTATTTTTTCCGAGAATGAGTGACCCAAGAATGGAAGCCTCTTCCGGCGGCATCCCATCTCGTCTTTCCGGATTGATGACGGAGTTGCTGCGGCATGTTCTTTCACTTGGAGCACTTGCCGCCGAGGAGACCCGGTTACTTATCCGTCAGAGTCTTGCGGGGATCCTGCTGTTTATTGCACTCATCCTAATGCTGATGATCTCCTATCTAGCGGGAGTCATCGCGGCAGCATCACTACTAGTATCAGGTTGCGGGTTTGGATGGTCCGCGACACTCGGTCTCATTTCTCTTATCCATCTTTTCCTTGCGGGCGGCTTCTTTCTCATTCTGCGCGTGAGAAGGGTACAACGCCCCTATGAGGCCACCTCTGCTGAACTTCAGCGCGATCTTGAAGTCCTCGGCGGATCTCCCAGAAGAACTCCATGACCAAAACGCCTCGCATCATTTCGCTCCAGCAATCCGTGAGGGAGAGTCGTCTCGGTATTGCCAGAGAATATGCAGGCCTCATGGATGACCTTGATGTGCAGAAGCGATTTCAGAACTCCTTCAAGCATTATCCCGTTCGCTGGATTTCAGGTGCTGCTGTCGCAGGTATTATGACCGCTCTGCTGAGAGGCAGAAGTGGGTTTCAAGGGAAACAACCACTCCAATCCACAACCTCCACTACTGGAGTAAGTCGCCTTAATCCGGGATGGTTGTCAAGCGGCGTCGGACTGGTAAAATTGCTTTTCCCAATCTTGCAACCATTCGTTATGGAATGGATCGGCACCAAGGCCAAATCCGAACTCTCCAAGAAGGCCAAACTTTTTTAAGAAAAAAGCATCTTAAAGCCAAGAAGGTCACCCCCTTAACTGTTCAGGATTTTTTATGAGCGATATTCCCAAGCATGTGGACGAGTATCTCAATTTGGGAAAGTCAGCAGGAGCGTCCGACGTTCATCTAAGCGTTTCAAGTCCCCCCACCTGTCGCCGCTACGGGCAACTACTACCCCTTTGGCAGGATGCGCCTCTCCTGAAAGCGGAGGACACCGAGGCCTTGGTTGCTGGGTTCCTTGATGAGCAGCAGTCTGAACAACTCAAAAGGCGCGGTGATGTCGACTTTGCTTATAGTAATACGATGGGCCGCTACAGGACCAGTGTGGTACGCCAACGCCTCGGTCTCGATCTCGCCTTCCGTATCATCAACAGTGAGATTCTTACACTCGACCAACTCGGCATGCCTCCGCAGCTGAAGCTTCTCACCCAGTATCAGAATGGCCTCGTACTTGTCACCGGACCAATCGGCAGTGGAAAAACAACAACTCTAGCCGCACTCGTACAGGAGATCAATCTTCATCGGAACGATCACATCATCACCCTCGAAGAACCCATCGAATACCTGATCCCCTCTGCAGGATGTCAGGTCACGCAGCGCGAGGTTCATACCCACACCAAATCATTTGCCGCGGCCCTTCGCGGTGCATTGCGTGAAGATCCCGATGTCATCATGGTCGGCGAAATGCGCGATCTGGAAACAATCCAATTAGCCATTTCGGCATCGGAAACAGGTCACCTTGTGCTGGGCACGCTGCACACCAGCAATTCCTCACGGACACTAGATCGTCTTCTTGATGTCTTCCCACCCGATCAGAGGGATCAGATCAGGGTCATGGTGAGCGAGTCCCTACGTGGCATCATCAGCCAGCAACTCATTCCCCGGGCCGATGGCAACGGTCGCGCAGTCGCGATGGAGATCCTGATGAACTCCCCAGCCGTCGCCAATGTCATCCGGGAATCGAAGACATTCATGCTTCCGGGGATTATCCAGACAGGTAAGAAGACGGGCATGGTCCTCATGGATGATTCCGTTGCAGAACTTTATAGCCAAGGGATCATCACAACTCAGGAGGCGGTTTATAGAGCTGAAAACAAGCCGCAAATGCGGACCCTCTGCGGAGTCTGACACCACAAAATTCAACCGATATGGCATACATCGATGATTTTTTCCGGGCTCTTGTTGAGTATAGTGCCTCGGATCTCCATCTTGCTGAAGGGCAACCACCCAAGATACGACGCCATGGAGAGATCGTTCCCATCCGGGAGGAACTACTAACCCGCGAGGAGATGGCCTTCATGCTCAGTGAAATCTGTTCGCCTTCAAGCTGGGAGAAATTTGAAGCAAACGGTGATCTCGACTTTGCCTACCAAATGGATGAGGAAACCCGGTTCCGCTGCAACTACCTCAAGCAGGCCCATGGATATGGGGCCGTCTTTCGGCTCATCCCTACCAAAATACTTACTCTCGATGACCTAGGCGTGCCGGAGGTTATCAAGGAGTTCGGTGACATGCGCGGAGGGATCGTTCTGGTCACAGGGCCAACCGGCTCCGGAAAAAGCACGACTCTGGCCGCTCTGATCGATTACATCAATACCAACCACGGCCGCCACATCGTCACCATCGAGGAGCCGATTGAGTTCGTGCACCGCAACAAGCTCAGCATCATCACCCAACGCGAGGTTCCCGAGCACACGCCCGACTTTTCTGCCGGTCTAAGGGCTGCGTTACGCGAAGATGCTGATATCGTCTTGGTCGGCGAGATGCGCGATCTGGAGACCATTCAACTGGCACTCACCGCGGCCGAGACCGGCCTTCTTGTTTTCGGAACCCTCCACACGAACAACGCCCGCAAGACAGTCGACCGCATGATCGATGCCTTCCCTGCAGACCAACAGGCTCAGGTTCGGACAATGCTTGCCTCCTCACTCAGGGGTGTTGTGGCCCAACTACTGCTTAAGAAAGCTGATGGAAGCGGTCGGATCGCCGTCAACGAGATCCTCAAGGTCAATCCCGCAGTCTCCGCCATCATCCGCGAAGGGGCGACACAGAAGCTTCAGGATGTCATCGTCTCGGGTAAATCAGAGGGGATGCAGTTCATGGACGATGCCATCTGGGCCCGCCTTCTTGACGGAACCATCTCCCCTCATGAGGCCTATATGAAGGCGATCGACAAGAACCGCTTCAAGGGAGCATTACCCCCCGAGGAAGCTGATCTGGCAAATGCCTCGGGAGGCTAGATCTTGAAAAAGGAAACAGTTCTGCTGATCGATGTCAGCAACTCCTTCACGAAGTTTGCGACAGCACGGAACGGCTTCATTGGACGTGTCACAAGGATGCCGACCACTGAAATCACGCCCAAGAGTTTTTCCGTGACTAAAGGAAAAACTGATCGTGCAGTCATCTCCTCCGTGGTGCCCAAGATCGATAATATCCTCTCTCGCTCCCTGACATGCCCTGCTCTCTGGGTAGATCACCGCGTCCAATCTGGCATAAGGATCAACTACCCGAAGCCTTCATCCATAGGTGCCGATCGCCTTGCCAATGCTGCAGCAGCAGTCGCCGGGAAAAAGCTTCCCGCGATCATCGTCGATTTTGGTACCGCGGTGACCTTCGATGTGATTGATAACGATGGCTACTATCTGGGAGGAATCATCGCTCCCGGACTCCCCACGGCCGCGAGCGCTCTCCACGAAAGGACGGCACTTCTCCCCATGACAAGGATCAGGAAAATCAGCGCTTCGGTTGGAAAGAGCACGGAGGAGGCGATCCAAATCGGACTCCTTCTTGGTGCTGTCGGCCTTGTTAGGGAAGCGGTGACACGTATCCGCAAAGAGTTATTCCATGGCAAGAAGCCAATCCTCATCGCTACGGGAGGAGATGCCGCTCTGGTCGGCAAACTGGCCCTTCAGGATGGTGGAAAAGCGGTGTTTGATCGCGTCGATCCACTGCTCACGCTCAGGGGATTACTCGTGATTGCAGAGAAAAACCCCTAAACACTCCCGTCTCGCACCTTTTCTTCAAGGCACTTGATCAAGGGAAAAGGGGCCCTTAACCTTTCGAGATGGCCCATCAACCTTTCGTCCACCTCCACGTGCACAGCGAGTACTCGCTGCTGGATGGAGCGATCAGAATGGATGAACTTGTCAAGAAGGCCGCTTCCCTGGACATGCCAGCCATCGCCTTGACGGATCATGGCAATCTTTTTGGGGCCGTCGAATTTTATCAGTCGGCGGAAAAAGCCAAAGTGAAGCCGATTCTCGGTTGTGAGATCTATGTCGCTCCCGGCTCAATGCACGAGAAGAAGACGACGAATGGTGGCAAGGATGCCGCCTTTCACATGACCCTGCTTGCGGCAAATGACGCCGGTTATCGCAATCTGGTCAAGCTCAGCACTGCCGCCCACCTAGATGGATTCTACTACAAGCCAAGGGTGGACCGGGAGCTTCTGGCAAAGCACAGCGAGGGTCTCATTGCCCTCAGCGGATGCCTTAAGGGTGAAGTGAACATGGCCCTTAGCATGAGTCAGAACGATAAGGCGATCGAGACAGCTGCGGCCTACCGCGATATTTTCGGACGGGAGAACTTTTTCATCGAACTTAGTGACCATGGGATCGAACAACAACGTCGCAACCGTAGCGGCCTTATCGACATCTCCCGGGATCTCGATCTCGGACTCGTGGCCACCAACGACGTCCACTTCTTGGAGCGATCCCACCATGAGGCCCACGACGTCATGATCTGCATCGGGACAGGTGCCATGATCCATGACGAGAGGCGGATGCGCTATGTCCCTGAACTCTATTTCAAGAGTGGTGACGAGATGGCGGCCCTCTTTGCCGATCGCCCCGATGCCATCACCAATACGCTGGCCATCGCGGAGCGTTGCAATGCCAAGTTGGAGTTTGGGGAGTCCAAGTATCCCGACTATCTTCCCCCCAAGGGAAAGACCCGCGAGGGGTATCTACGCGAACTTTCGGAAGAGGGACTGCGCAAGCGCTACGGTGAGAGGGCACTTGAGGATCCGACGATCCGGGAACGCTTCGAGTTCGAGCTCTCCGTGCTCTACAAGACCGGATTCACCAGTTACTTCCTCATCGTTTGGGACTTTATCAACTATGCAAAGAACCGTGGCATCCCCGTCGGACCGGGGCGCGGATCGGCAGCCGGATCTCTGATCGCCTATGTCCTGGGAATTACCGATCTCGACCCCCTGCGCTACGGACTACTCTTCGAGCGCTTCCTGAATCCGGACCGGATCAGCCCCCCCGATATTGACGTCGATTTCTGCCAATTCCGTCGAGGGGAAGTCATCGAGTATGTCCGTGAAAAATATGGGAAGATGGCAGTTTCCCAGATTATCACCTTCGGAACCATGGGGGCTAAAAGCGTGGTGCGTGATGTGGGCAGGGCGCTTGGTTGGAGCTATGGTGATGCCGATCGGATCGCCAAGATGATCCCCAATGAGCTGAACATTACCCTCACCGAACACACGAAGGATGGCAAAACCGAGCAGGGAGCCATCGAGAAGAACCCTGAACTCAAGAAGGCCGTTGAGGAGGAGCAGGCGACCGCTCAGCTTTGGGGATATGCCACAATCCTCGAAGGACTCTCTCGCAACAGTGGTGTGCATGCGGCGGGCGTGGTCATCGCCGACCGCGATCTCTCCGAGTATATCCCCCTAACCCGCGCCAACGACGGTAACATCGTCAGCCAGTACTCCATGGCACCCCTCACGGACCTCGGGTTGCTCAAGATGGACTTTCTTGGGCTCAAGACACTCACCGTCATCGATGACGCCGTGAAACTTATCAGGCGCCAGCAACCGGACTTCGATATCTCTGCGATTCCCATGGATGATCAGGCGACTTTTTCCCTGCTCAACCGAGGGGAATCAGTCGGCGTCTTCCAGTTGGAGTCCGGTGGGATGACAGCCACGGCCAAGCGCTTTCAGATAGAACACTTCACCGATATCATCGCCCTCATCGCCCTCTATCGCCCGGGACCGATGCAGTTCATCGACGACTACATCGAGCGCAAGCGTGGTCGTAAAAAGATCGAGTACGCCCACCCCCTGCTTGAGAAGATTTGCTCTGAGACCTACGGCATCATCGTCTATCAGGAGCAGGTTCAGCAGGCCGCCAGCGCCCTTGCAGGGTACACCCTCGGACAGGCCGATCTCCTCCGTCGAGCCATGGGCAAGAAGGATATGGCGAAGATGGCCAAGGAGCGTGAAGTCTTTGTCGAAGGCTGCGCAACGGTAAACAAGATCCCCGCCAAGCAGGCCAATGCAATCTTCGACTTCCTTGAGAAATTCGCACAATACGGCTTCAACAAGAGCCACAGTGCTGCCTACGGACTGATCTCTTACCAGACAGCCTACCTGAAGGCGAATCACCCCGTTGAGTTCATGGCGGGACTCCTTGGTAATGAAATCAATAACACCGACAAGATCGCCACCTTCGTCGGCGAGTGCGGGCGCATGGGTATCAAGATCCTACCCCCGGATGTGAACCGAAGCTCCCTCACCTTCCTTCCCGAGGAGTTCCCGGGTGGCAAGGCGATCCGATTCGGACTTGCTGCCATCAAGAATGTCGGAGAGGCCGCCATGGAGGCAGCCGTTGCCGATCGTGAGGCCAACGGCCCCTTTAAGTCCCTTGAGGATTTTTGTTCCCGGCTTGATTCCAGAACGGTCAACAAAAAGATCCTCGAAAGTCTGGTCAAATGCGGCGCTTTCGATTGGGAGAAGCGACATCGTGCCGCACTCGTCGTTGCCATTGACGGAGCCATGGGAGCAGCCGCATCAGTCCAGCAGGACCGTGCCAGCGGACAAGTCTCGCTCTTTGATTCAATGCTCGACCTCGCTCCCTCCTCCATCTCTGCTGGCGGTAAGGGCAGGTCCGAAGCAGATGGTAGTCAGGTGGAGCGTTGGTCGCGCTCCGAACAGCTCGCTCATGAGAAGGAACTTCTCGGCTTCTACGTCACCGGTCATCCTCTCGATGATTACCGGGGCAACCTTGAGGCGGGCTCCTACGGATCCACTGCGGAAGCCCTCCTGATGAGCGAACCTGGGAGCGTCCGACTTGCGGGAGTATTGTCGACCGTTGAGAAAAAATTCACCAAGAAGGATGGGCGTCCCTTCGGCCTCATGACACTTGAGGACGACTCGGGAACTCTTGAGATGACTGCTTGGGACGAGTCTTTCAGTAAGCATGAGCTCATCCTCAAGCCGGGAAGCGTGATCTCCTGCAACGTCAAAGTCGTTCCACGCGATGGGGCGATCCGCGCCACGGCAAATGACTTTAGGGCCCTCAACCCGAAGCCCTCCAAGAAGCCGCTCCGACTCCGCATGGATCGCGCCCGACTGATCGTGGACGACCTCCACGCCATTAGCGCAGCCATCAAGAAGCATCCAGGTAAGCGAACCCTGATCCTCGAAATCGGAACCTTGTCCGGAAAAATCGTTCCGTTCCAACTCGCGGAGGAGTTTGCCATCGGAGATGAGATGGCGTTGAGGGGGGAGCTGGCTCCATGGCTAGCTAAAGCATAGCAAGGCTTGGGCTTTGTGGAGCAAAGTGATGCGCTTTAGCCTACAATACTTCACTACGACTCCGTCAAGCTAACG
This sequence comes from Verrucomicrobiota bacterium, assembly GCA_008933015.1. Taxonomy (GTDB): domain Bacteria; phylum Verrucomicrobiota; class Verrucomicrobiia; order Chthoniobacterales; family UBA6821; genus UBA6821. The sequence continues at coordinate 8,110 of WBXH01000038.1, forward strand.
CAACTATTCGCCAATTTCCCGGGTCTTCACAAGCGTCCATCATAATGATTACAATGCGTAGATGCATAAATTAGTATTAATCCGTCATGGCGAAAGCACCTGGAACCAAGAAAACCGCTTCACCGGTTGGACTGATGTTGATTTGAATGAAAAGGGTCTCCGTGAGGCAAAGGCTGCCGGTGAACTCCTCAAGAAAGAGGGGTACAGCTTTGACCGTTCGTTTGTCTCCGTCCTGAAGCGTGCCCTACGCACCAATTGGATGATTCTGGACGAACTTAACCAGCTCTGGATCCCGATCGAACGCTCCTGGCGCCTGAACGAGCGTCACTACGGCTCTCTTCAAGGTCTTAATAAGGGTGAGACTGCATCCAAGTTCGGAGACGATCAGGTGTTAATCTGGCGTCGCAGTTATGATGTGCCGCCACCAGCCCTAGAGAAGAGCGATGAGCGCTGGCCCGGTCACGATCCACGTTACAAGGATGTCCCAGAGGCCCAACTTCCCCTCACCGAGTGTCTTAAGGATACGGTGGATCGTGTCCTTCCCTACTGGCACGAAGAGATCGCACCGGCAGTCAGTCGTGGAGAGAAGGTACTGGTCACCGCTCATGGAAACACCCTGCGAGCTATGGTCAAGTACCTCGACAACCTCTCCGAGGAGGAGGTGTTGGCATTGAATATACCAACAGGCATCCCCCTTGTTTATGAGCTGGATGACAATCTCAAGCCGATCCGCCACTACTACCTCGGTGATACCGAGGCGATTGCAGCCGCGGCTGCCGCTGTGGCTTCCCAGGGTAAGTCTCAGAAATAATGCACATACAAAGAGTGGCAGGCCGCCCCATCAGCAGCATCTCTCTGATCGCGGATATTTCAGCTGAGGCAAATGCCTCCACCCTCAAATATCGTGCGGATGTCCCCGTGGCAGACACCTGGGATCTCAGCCCGATTTTCCCCGATGACGCCGCGTGGGAAACGGAGTTCGTCGTGCTCTCCTCCCGTTACGAGGAAGTGTCTGGGTTCCGGGGCTCTCTTGGAAAGAGTGCTGCTGATCTCGCTCGCGTCATGGAGTTTGAGAAGACGCTCGACTACTCCATCGAACGCCTCAGTCAGTATGCCGGACTACGCCTTTCAGAGGACAGCTCCAACGCCCAATCTCTTGATCGTGACGGCCGCCTCTCCTCTCTAGGCGCAAAAATCAGCGAAGCCTGCTCCTGGGTGGCACCTGAGATACAGGAGATCCCGGACGATACCTTTATCCGGTTTCTGGAGGATCCGATACTTTCCGATTGGCAGATCTCACTCCAGCGGCTGAGACGTTTGAAGCCGCACATCCTGAGTAACAAGGAGGAACGTCTCCTTTCCCTCGCGATGCCGGCGGTCTCGGGACATCACGAAACCTTCTCCCAGTTGACGAATGTCGACATGACCTTTGGATCAGTCAGGGATGACCGGGGGCGTGATATTGAGCTGACTCAGAACAGTTTTTCCTCCCTGCTTCAACGACCCGACCATGAGGTCCGCAAGTGTGCCTTCACGAGTTTCTACACGGAATTCGACGCGCACCGATTCACCCTGGCCAGCTCGCTCGCCAGTTCCGTAAAGGGGGATGTCTTTCTGGCCAAGGCGAGGAACTATCCCTCGGCACTTGAGGCTTCACTATTTCCCGACAACGTTCCCGTCACGGTTTATGATAAACTGATCGGGGCTGTCCGTAAACGTCTGCCCGATCTGCACCGCTACTATGCGCTACGCAAGCGGGTCTTCAATCTTCCTGAACTTCACGTTTACGACACCTATGCTCCCCTCGTGGGAGCAGTACAGAGCGATGTCTCCTTCAATGAGGCGATCGTCAAGGTTCTTGATTCACTGCACCCTCTTGGTGACGAATACACGGACATCCTCTCCCGAGGTCTGAAGCAAGAGCGCTGGTGCGACCGCTACGAGAACAAAGGAAAGCGGAGTGGAGCCTTCTCCTACGGTACCTATGGGGGCCCACCCTATATTCTCATGAACTACAAGGCGGATGTCTTTTCAGACATCTACACCTTAGCCCATGAGGCGGGTCACTCAATGCATACCTGGTATGCGCGGGAGAGTCAGAACTTCCAGAACTACCACTATCCAATCTTCCTAGCCGAGGTTGCCTCGACATTCAATGAGATCCTACTCACAGAGCACCTTCTCGCCACCACGACAGACCGAGCCATGAAGGCCTACCTGATCAATCGTCAGATTGATGATCTCAGGGGGACACTATTCAGGCAGACGATGTTTGCCGAGTTCGAAAAGTTGATCCATGCAGCAGAGGAATCGGGGGCGGCCCTGACGCTGGAGAGCTTCCGCCACATCTATCGGGGACTTCTCGATACCTACTTCGGAGAGGGGGTTGTGATCGACGACGTGCTGGAACTTGAGTGCCTCCGCATTCCCCACTTCTACAGCGCTTTTTATGTCTACAAGTACGCAACCGGCATCTCCGCAGCGACAACTCTGGCTGCACAGGTCCTCACGACTGGAGAGACGTCACATTACTTCGGTTTCCTGAAGAGCGGGGGAAGCAAGTTCCCAATTGAAACGCTTGCTGAAGCAGGAGTCGATATGCGCACCCCTGCACCTGTGAATGCGGCCCTAGACCTCTTCTCACGCAGGGTGAACGAACTCGAGTCCCTAGTTCAGGTCTAGCCAGCCACATCACCCATGAACCGTGGATTTATCGACAAACTAGTCGAGCGGATCCGTTTCGTCGAACCGGGTGATATCGGTCATTACCTTCAGCTTCTTTCCAGAGAGAAGGGATTCTTGGAGACGATCTTCAACGCAATCCTCGAGGGAGTGATTGTGACCGATCCTCAGGACAGGATCATCTACATGAACAAGGCGGCTTGTTCCTTCTTTGGAGTAACCGGGGCGGAACATATCGGCGTCCCACTTTCCAAGTCGATTCCCGGGCTGGATATGAATTCCGTCACCTCCTCAGGGGACATCATGAGTCGCGACCTGGAAGTCTTTTATCCCGAACGTCGCTTTCTGAATTTTTACATCACACCGCTGATGAGCGATGAGAAGGAGATTTCCCGGCAGGAACTTGTCGGAAGAGCCATCATCCTCAGGGACATCACGGAGGAGCGCCGAGAGAAGCAGGAGACGATCGAGAGCGAGCGCTTCTCTGCAGTGACATTACTGGCTGCAGGCGTGGCCCATGAGATCGGCAATCCGCTCAATTCGCTAGACATCCAGCTTCAATTAATGGAGCGCCGTCTGAACAAATCTGGAGGAAAAACCGAGAATCTCGAAGAGATCCGAAAATCGGTGGGGATAGCCAGGGGCGAGGTGGCACGCCTTGATCAAATCATCTCAAAGTTTCTTAAAGCGGTCCGTCCCTCCCCCTTAGAGAGCGAGCCCTCTGATTTCAATTCCCTGATCCTGGAATGTGTTGGATTTCTCAAAGCAGAAATCGAAGACAGGGGAATCACCGTTGAACTGTTCCCCTCAAAAGAACTCCCTCCGGTAACTGTCGACAGAGATCAGATCAGGCAGGCTCTTTACAATGTGATTCGTAATAGTTTTCAAGCCATGGGCACGGAAGGAAAACTGCGTGTGGCAACCGGATGTGACGACACCCACGTCTGGGTTAGCATCGGTGATAACGGCGGTGGGATCGACCCAAAGGTGGCCGATAAAATCTTCCAACCTTATTTCACGACAAGAAAAGATGGGAACGGACTCGGACTCCTCGTCGTCCAACGCATCGTCAGGGCTCATGGCGGTGAGATTGAACTCCGCAGCGCTGCCGGAAATGGACTCCTCTTCACTATCCGCCTGCCTCGCGATGACCGGAGAGTCCGTTTCCTTCCGCCTATATCCGAAGACAAACATTCACAGGGGTAAAAAGTGATGAAGACGGTAGTGAGGAAACCTACAGACAGTTTTCCCTCAATTCACTTGTTTCCCAATTCCTTTCATCCTCTTAAACCTTTGGATTCAACTTAAAATATATCCATCCATTTCATGAGCACACTCCAAGTCGGCGACAAAGCCCCCGCATTCTCAACCCAAGCCGTTGGGGGAACATACCGGGTTGCCACCCCCGTAAAACTCTCCGATCTTTTGGGACAAGCAGTCGTCCTCTACTTTTATCCCAAGGATGACACGCCGGGATGCACCACGCAGGCTTGCGGAATTCGTGATGAGTGGCAGTCAATCAAGATCACCGGGGCGCATCTCTTCGGGGTCAGCATCGACTCCGAAAAGTCTCACGAGAAGTTCATTGCAAAATTCGATCTCCCCTTCCCCCTGCTGAGCGACACCGATAAATCAATCGTTGTGGCCTATGGTGTCTGGGTGGAGAAGTCGATGTACGGAAAGAAGTAC
>WBXH01000039.1 GCA_008933015.1 Verrucomicrobiota bacterium
ACCTTTTCCATGATCTATGCCTACCATGAGCACTTTGTTCTAGTCCTAAGCCACGACGAGGTGGTCCACGGAAAGGGATCACTCCTGAACAAGATGCCCGGTGATGACTGGCAGAAAGCCGCCAATCTGAGGATGTTCCTGAGTTGGATGTGGACGCATCCGGGCAAGAAACTCCTTTTTCAAGGATGCGAGATCGCCCAATGGCGGGAGTGGAACCACCTCCACAGCATCGACTGGCACCTCCTTGATCATCAACCCCACTCGGGGTTGCAGGGGATGGTGAAACGGATGAATGCGATCTACCGCGAAGAACCCGCCCTCTATCTCTTGGATGACAGTTCCGAAGGGTTTCAATGGGTCGACCACAGCGACTCCGATAACTCTGTCTGGGCCTTCCTTCGTAAGGCCCCCGCCGCCGGCAGGGATTCGGATCTTCTGGTGATCGTCAATGCGACCCCTGTCGTAAGGAAGGATTACCGGATTGGGGTGCCCCGGACAGGAGACTATCCCGTGATCTTTAATTCGGACGACATGGTCTTCGGTGGTAGCGGCCTTCTCCAAGGATCAGTGTATGCTTCCGATGCTTTGGGTTCGCATGGTTTTGCGAACACTCTGATTCTTGATCTGCCCCCATTGGCCACACTGATCCTACGGTGCCCTGTTTCCTGAATTCCCTCCAATGAGCGCTTGACCGATGAACGAATCAAACTCACTTTTAGAAAGGAAATCCCCATGAAAACCTTCAAAAAACTCACCCGCCGCATCGAAGCCTTCACACTGATTGAACTGCTTGTGGTCATCACGATCATCGGCATCCTTGCGGGTCTTATCCTTCCAAACGTCCAGACAGCGCTGATCAAGGCCGACATGACCAAGACGATGAGCAATTACAAGCAACTTTACTCGGCTACTCAGACCGCCGCGATGGATGGAATGGCTTCCGGATCCAGTCTCGGTTTTCCCGGTGATATCAACACAAATGGGGCTCCTTCCCTTGCCGATTGGAGCAATGCACTGATCCCTGCCTACCTCTCCACCAACATCATGAACAGCCTCATGACAGTGAAGGGAAGTCAGGCAAGCACCAAGGTATACGGCGTTGGATCCTCGAATGATCCGAGTACCGTTTTCATTGCAACCGCCAATGTCTCGCAGTCGGGAGTTCAAAATCTGGCTCCTTACTTCCTGAAGGGTGCGGTCCTGGTCACCATGTCGGGTCAAGCCATGACGATCACCGGAACAAATTTCACGCAAAGCAACAATGTGATCTGGATCACCCAGACGCTGAACTAATTCAAATTTCGACCCCTTGAAAGGGGTAAATTTTACTTAAAGTACCTAAAAACGCTCAGGAAATCCAGCGATTATACTAGCAATTCCATGTCCACCAAACCCAAGACTAAGAAGGTAAAGGTTAAGAAAACGACCGCTAACGAGCGGGGTTCTGTCATGAACGGGGCCGAGATCCTCGTCGCTTCGTTAGAGCGTGAGTCCGTGGAATATGTCTTTGCATATCCGGGCGGATGTTCAATGCCGATTCATCAGGCGCTCACCAAGTCGACGAAGATCCGCACCATTCTGCCACGTCATGAGCAGGGTGGTGGCTTTGCCGCCGAAGGTTACGCCCGGGTGACTGGCAAGGCCGGAGTCTGCATGGCGACTTCAGGCCCCGGAGCCACGAATCTTGTGACCTGCATCGCGGATGCCTACATGGATTCCGTCCCTCTTGTGGCCATCACCGGACAGGTTCCCCAGGAAATGATCGGTCGTGGAGCCTTCCAAGAGACCGATTTCTTCGGCATGACCCTACCGGTGGTCAAGCACAGCTACCTTGTTTGGGATATCAACGACATCCCGCGGATCGTCAAGGAGGCTTTCCATATCGCCGAGAGTGGTCGTCCCGGCCCAGTGCTCATCGATATCCCCAAAAATATCCAGAACCAGACGGCGCAACCCGTGTTCCCAAAGAGCATCTCCTTCCGCGGCTACAACCCGGTGCGTCGGGCGGATGATCTCGCGCTGCAGGAGATGCTTGGACTTATTGCCACGGCCAAGCGGCCGATGATTTACTGCGGTGGTGGTGTGATCACTGCGGAAGCCTCGGCAGAACTAAGGGAATTTGCCGAGCGGACGCAGATCCCGGTGGCCACGACCCTCATGGGGATCGGCTGTTTCCCTGAGAACCACCCTCTTTCCCTCAAGTGGCTCGGAATGCATGGCACTGTCTACGCAAACAATGCCGTCAACGAAGCCGACCTGCTTCTTGCCATCGGAGTACGTTTTGACGACCGCGTGACCGGCAAGGTCGAGAAGTTCTGCGAGCATGGAACGATCGTTCACATTGATATCGATAACTCCGAGATCAATAAAAATAGGGCCGTCAAGTTACCGATCCTTGGTGACGTGAAGGATGCCTTGACGCGTCTGAACGCCGAACTCGACCGTGCTGGCAGAAATCCGGTGAAGAAAGGTCACACCCTCTTCCCTGCCTGGTACAAGCAGATCGACAAGTGGAAAAAGGATTTTCCTCTCAGTTACAAGGACACTCCGGACGCGATCCAGCCTCAGCATGTCATCGAACTCCTCATGGAGTTGACCAAAGGTGAGGCGATCATCACCACAGGTGTTGGTCAGCACCAGATGTGGGCCGCTCAGTTCTACAATTTCACCGAACCCCGCACTCTGATCACTTCTGCCGGCTTGGGATCCATGGGATTCGGTTATCCCGCAGCGCTTGGTGCCAAGCTTGGGCGACCCGATAAACAGGTCGTCGATATCGATGGTGATGGTTCCTTCCTGATGAACGTACAGGAATTGGCAACCGCTCATGTCGATGGCATCGCACCCAAGGTGATCATCCTTAATAACCAGCACCTCGGAATGGTGGTTCAATGGGAGGATCGTTTTTACGAGAGCAACCGTGGTCATACCTTCTTGGGTGATCCCAAGGATCTGAAACGCATCTACCCTGATTATCTCGGGATCTGCAAGGGATTCGGAGTGCCTGCTGAGAGAGTCCTGCATAAGAAGGACCTGCGGGCCGCCCTTCAGCGGATGCTCGACTCCAAGGAAACCTTCGTCTTGGACGTGATGACGCCTTACACCGAGCACGTGCTTCCGATGATCCCTTCGGGAAAAACCTACAAGGATATCATCACCGAGTAGTCTCATTGCCAATGGGCTATCTTGGTTAACCCAAACCTATAGGTTGAAGGGATCACTTCAGCCTTCCTTTTTATAAAATAGGAAGGCTGATCATATCTTGGCTTCGGTGACTTGGTGCGGCGGAAGTTAACTGATAAACTTTCGGTGAAATCTTTTCCTTCAGGTTTTACAGTTCAGATTTCATCCTTCTCTCCCATGTCTGCATTCGCTCGTATCCTGATCGACCGCTCCGAGGGGAGGGAACTCGACTATGCGGTGCCGTCCGAATTTTCAGGGGAAATCCGGATCGGGGTGCGCGTAGTGGTGATGGTGCGCAATCGGAGAGCTGTGGGTACGGTGATGGAGATTCTAGAGGAGTCCAAAGTTCCCGGTCTTCGTCCGATTCTCGGCCTTGTTGGTGGGGAGACGACCATTACCCCCGTTATGATGCGTTTGGCACGATGGATGGCTGATTACTACTGCGCCCCCCTAGCTTCGGTCATGAAGGCGATGCTTCCTCCCATGCTGAGGGGGGAGAGGGTTGCGGCAAAAATGGTCCGTATGGCACGGCTCAATTCGATCCCTTCCGAGGATGATCTGATCGCTGTCGGCAAGAGGGCACCCAAACAGAGGCAGGTGTTGGAGCGGTTAGTCCATGAAAAGGACTCTGTGCCCGTTTCAGAATTACTCAGCAACTGCAAGGCCTCCGATGCCACGCTGAAAGCTCTCACAAAAGCGGGGTGGGTCGATTGTACGGAGTTGAGGAGGAGCTCATTTACCGGTGAAGCAGAAGAAGTCCTTCCCGCTAGACGTCCGGTTCTTAATTCTGATCAGGAAAGTGTCGTGCAAATGCTTTTCAAGGCGCTTGAAGCGCAGGAAAAAAAAGATGAGACGCCGACTCCATTTCTCCTGCATGGCGTTACGGGAAGCGGCAAGACGGAGGTCTATCTCAGGGCGATGGAAAGGGTGCTCGAATCGGGGAAAAGCGCCCTGGTGCTTGTTCCGGAAATAGCACTGACGCCGCAGACCGTGGAGCGCTTCAGATCACGCTTTGATCATCCAGGAGAGGGGGGGGTCAGGATTGCAGTGCTCCACAGTCACCTCACCGATGCTGAAAGAAGGGAGGAATGGATGAAGATCCAACGCGGCGAAGCCAGAATCGCCATCGGAGCCCGAAGCGCGGTCTTTGCACCGCTCTCCAACCTGGGACTCATCATCGTCGACGAGGAGCATGAGAACACCTACAAGCAGGAAGAGACCCCCCGATACCATGCCCGTGATATTGCCGTCATGAGGGCTCGCCTTGAGGAGTGTCCCGTGATTCTCGGAAGTGCCACTCCATCCGTGGAGAGTTACTGCAATGCACAGAGTGGAAAATACTCGCTACTTGAGCTTCCCAAGCGTGCCGATGGTCAACTCATGCCTCTGATTCGACTCGTGGATCTTCGTCTTCAGGGAAAACGCTCGAAAACCGATGGAGGTCTCTCAACACCGCTTAGGATCGGAATCACACGCCGACTCGAGCTCGGTCAGCAGATAATCCTCTTTTTGAATCGGAGGGGCTTCTCCACTTCTCTGCTTTGCCAGCAGTGTGGTCACGTCTGCCGCTGCCCGAATTGCAGCCTTTCCCTGACGCTGCATCGGGCAGACGATCGCTTGGCCTGCCATCTTTGCGGCCACTCGGCGAAGCCTCCTTCGCGCTGTCCCGAATGCCGGGATCCCGGAATTCAGCATGCCGGTATCGGAACCCAGAGGGTTGAGGAAACTCTACGGGTCCTCTTTCCCAAGGCCCGCATCGCCCGCATGGACGCGGATACAATGAGTCGGAGGGGCTCCTATGCCGAGGTGCTTGGAAAGTTTAGGGCTCGGCAAATCGATATCCTGCTAGGTACCCAGATGATTGCCAAGGGGCTGGACTTTCCGAATGTCACGCTTGTCGGAATCATTAACGCGGATATAGGCCTGCACTCACCCGATTTCAGGGCTGGGGAACGTACATTCCAGTTGCTGACACAGGTGGCGGGACGAGCTGGTCGGGGAGAGACGGAGGGGGAGGTGATCGTCCAGACCTTCTCTCCCGCAAGTCCCTCGATTCAGCACGCCAGACACCATGATTATGCCGGATTTTTCGAGCAGGAAACCTCTTTCAGGAGGGCCTTCCGCCACCCTCCCTTCACCCGCTTGCTACTTGTTCAGATCAGAGGGGTCTGCCGTGAGGAAACTTTTGATGCCGCAACTTCTCTTGCCAAAACATTGAATGCAATGGCACCTCCTGTGGTGGAAGTCTCGGATGCCGCTCCCGCACCGCTCGAGAGGGCTCACGGGCAATACAGATTCCATGTCACCCTGAAATCGGCTTCCGGTGCGCTTCTTGGACAACTGGCCCGTGAACTGAACAAAGCAATGAGTTTTCCAGAAGGGATCATCATGACGATGGATATGGATCCTTATTCCCTGATGTAAATCCAAGTCTGCCGATGCTTTCCGACACCCTTCTTTCGATTCTCCCGTTGCTTTACAATGGGGCTCTCAATTCGGAAAGTTGAGGAATGTCCTATCACTCACTCCGCAATGCCCGAAACCGGGATGATAAAGGGGGTGGTGGTTGGAAGCCGCCATGGCGCAAGATCGAGGATGTTCTGCGCTACGTGGTTGCCTGGTCTTTTGGGATTTTCTTTTTTCTCTGCATTGTCGGGATCCCGGTGCTCTTGGTGATCACCACAACATATGGTCTCGGAGATCCCATTAGGCACAGGGCAGAGGAGATGCTGAGTGGCAAGTTTTACCGGGTCAGTGTGGGGAGAGTCCTCTTCAGTCCGTTGCATGGCTTTAGATTGGATCGCCTGCAAATCCGCGACACGACTCCGTCGGCCCGCCTTCTTGTAACCGCCAACCGATTGGAGGTCTCGCCTAACATGGATTCCTTGCTGAGGCGGCAACCCCACCTCGATAAGATTTCCCTCAGGGATGCGACGCTTGATGTGCCTCTGGGACCCTCGGAGGAGCCACGCCTCAGGTTGGACCATGTCAGGGCGCTTATTCTCTGGACGCCTGAAGAATTCAATCTTTCCTCTGCTTCCTTTGATGTGGCCGGCATCACCGTCAATGTGACGGGAAGATTTCTGAATCCTAAAAAATTCTCGCCGATCCCCGTCAACTCCGAGGGGCCTGGAAAGACAGCACTGACGATCGACTTGATCCAGCGGGAGTTGGGTTCGATCCGATGGGAGGTGGAAGGAGATCACCCTACACTCTCTTTTGATGCAGGTGGAGATTTGGGTGACACGAAGAGCCTCTGGATTAATCACGCCAACTTCCTGGCCGGAGCAGGCTCGTGGCATGGAGTTCCTTTTCAGGGAATCCACTTCTCGCTTGAATACGGTGAACAGAAGCTCGCTCTGGAGAAATTCCTTCTGGATGACGGGGCAGGGCAACTTCAGGTGGCCGGTGGTGCTGATTTTTTTACTAAAAAGGGATCAGTGGAGATGCTTGGGGATTTCAACGCGGGAATCGTGACGAAATTGCTTTTTCCCAGAGATCAGGGAACCGACTGCCAGTGGATCGATCCGACCCGCATTAGCGGTAGTTTTTCCATGGACTGGAATGCTACCAAACTTGATGTCAAGGGGTTTGCGGAGATCGCCTCAGGTCGCTTCAGTTACAAGGGTATCAAAATGGACCGTCTTTCTGCGGGTGTGTCTCTCCGTGAAGACAAGGTCTTGTTACGCGACATCGATGCCGAGGGCGATCCTGGTAAAATTAATGCGGACCTGCTTCTGGCACCAGGCGATAACCGCCTGCGCTTGAAAGCAGAACTCTTCCCTGCACGATTGATTGCAGCAACCTCGGGAAAAACAGCGGAGGCGCTCTCTTCCATGGAGTTTAATGATCCCCTTAGGATCAACTTCGAGGGGGGGATGCCGGGCACCGATCCACTTCAGATCAATGGAAGCGGCACGCTGAATCTCGGGAAAGGAGCAATGCGCGGATCTTGGATCGATAGCCTGAATGCCAACTTTCAATTCAGCGCCGGTGCAGCTTCCTTCCGTGATATCGTGGTTCGGATGGGTAACGGGATGGGTCGCGGAGAATTTATCTACGATTACAGGAACTGGGAGGGGCGCTTTCCAAAAGTCGAATCTACTCTTGATCCCGTAAAGTTGATGATGTGGATTGATCCGCGTATTGCGGATTCCCTGCGCGACTATCGCTTTGCCACTCCTCCCAAATTAAAAATCACGGGAAAAATAGGTCTTCGTAACCCCGATAAAAACGACCTACACATAGCCTTGAACGCTCCGGATGGTCTAAATTACACCCTCATCGGAAGGGATCTGCCTTTCGGAGAAACTTCGGGTACAGTCGTGCTCAAAGGACAGCAACTTGCCGTTGACCTACCACGTTCGCATCTTTTCGGGGGTGATGTGGCCATGAGGGCTGACGTCTCGGTTGCCCCCGGTGACGGACGCTACGGAGCCTCCATCCATCTTGATGATGTCGATTTCAAGACACTGACAAAACTCTATTTCGACTACAATGATTCCAGCGGGAAGTTAACCGCCGATTATTCATTCCGAACGGTCGGAGGCGATGCCCAATCGATGACTGGCAAAGGAAATCTCCTGATCAAAAACGGCAACATTCTTGCCATGCCGATTCTTGGCCCCCTTTCATTGCTCTTGAACGATATTATTCCGGGATTCGGCTACCAATCAGCCCGGAAAGCCAGCACGGATTTCACCGTTGATCATGGCGTGATAACCACACGCAATCTCCTGATCGAGGGAACTGGCTTCAGTATGATTGGAAATGGCGACATTTATTATCTGGATGACACGATGAATATGAATATTCGGCTTAATGCACAGGGCCTGCCCGGGGTCGTGCTCTTCCCCGTGAGCAAGATCCTCGAATACGAATCCGTTGGCTCGGCCAAGCATCCCAAATGGCGCCCAAAAATTCTCCCAGGACACTCCGCAAAGCCGCCAGCATCCGCCAAGCCGACACCTTCTTAAGAAGGTGTAGAGTGGGGTGTCTTCTCCATCCAGATGGCCTGACGTGATACCGGGAAACGGGCCTGATGGAAGCCCTTCCAGCCAGCCTCCTTGGCAAGCTCGCCAAGTTCACGGAATGAGAAGGATCGTCTGATCGAGAGGCGGGCATCGTGCACCGTCATGGGATCACGCAGGAGAAGGGCTGTAAGTAACCAGATTGAGATTACTCCCATGAAATTCCTTTCAAGATCGGCAACCAGCAGGCGGGAAGTGCTCCGATTGAAAGCGTTCCTCAGGACAAGAACGGCATCTTCCTGACTGAAGTGATGAAGTGCCAGCGAGCAGAGGACGATGTCCCAAGTACCTGTTCCCCACGTCCTGATATCACCCTCATGAAAGGTAATCTCAGGAAAATCGCGACTTCGATCCATAGCAACCGCCAGCGTTGCGGCATTCGTATCGACTGCATCGATTGCGACCTCAATGCGGTGCTTGCGACACCACGCCACGACCTCTCTTGGAAGATCAGCCTCCCCGGTTGCAAGGTCCAGGATCCTCAGCGTGGACGAGTTCGGGGGACGATCGGATTCCCATTTTCGGAGAAATCGGAGCAGGAGCGAAACGGCTCCAAATTTCTTGTTCAGCCACCGCAGATTGGTGAGATCTTTCTGAAGTTCCAGCGTGGGCTTTCCATGGACCAGTACAGCCTGGTCCATGAGTTCAGGTATATCGGGGTGAAAATTTCTCTTCACTGATCGGAGTGTATTCTCATGACTCGGGAAGCAGTGTGAGCGTTGCCAGCATTCTTCCGGTGAGTCCCAACTCCCTTCGGTAGGAGTAGTAGAGTTCAGGATGGCAAGCAGTGCAGATCATCTGATCATGGATTTCCTTTACTCCTGTTTCCGAGGCCTGCCGCCAGATTTCAGCTGCAAAGTCCGTCTCATAGCAGGGGGGGCGGATGCAGGGACCAATCACAAGAACAAGATCCCTGGGGATAAGATCGGTCATCGTACAGAGTTGACGGATACCTTCGGGTACAATACCCAACGCCGTTCCTTTTTTACCCGAATGCAGTAACGCTCCGGCAGAACCGTCTCGGGCCACCACCCAGACAGGGGCGCAGTCCGCGACATAGATGCAAAGAGTGATCCCTTTGCAATCTGTGATCAGTCCATCGGCACCAACTGAGGGAGAAGTGGAACCGGATGTCACATGGCTTAACTTGTTTCCATGGACCTGCTCTGCGGTGGCTGTAGGGAAGGTCCCCAGACCATATCTCTCAAGAAGTTTCGAATGGTACGGCTCGATCCTCTGCATTGCTTCCGCCTTCTCGGCGGAGACGTTCAGACCCGGAATTCTCCCAAAAAACTTTGCGTCGACACGCGGGATGGCATCGAGTGCTGCAAATGACTCGAATTGATTGGGAGTCAACTTGACTAGGGTTAGTCGTTGGCCTTGGAGGAAGTATTTTTTTCCTGCTTACGGACTGTAGAACTCTTGATCAAGTCGCTGAATTGATCTGATGGTGGAAGAGGGTCATCCTTGCGCAAGGAGCGTGGGAGTGCCGGGCGCTGCTTCTTATTGTCATTGATATCCTTATAGCGCTTCTGTTCCCACTTGTTCATTGGGTCGTTGAAGAACTCTTCGTACTGCGTGTTCAGCGAGAGCGCCTGGTCGTACTGGGCCAGTCCCTGAATATAGCTGAAGAAGGCATTCAACACCGAGGTCTGGGCTTGAAGAAGTTGGACTTGGGCATTGATTACGTCGAGTTGCACACCAGCCCCGGCGTCGAGGCGTTCTCTTGAGAGGCGTAGGGCTTCGACCGCCTGTTCCACGGTTGATTTCTGGCTGACAATTGTTTCTTGGGCCTGCTTCAGGTTGGAAATGGCCTGCTGGACCTGAAGGATGACTTGGCGGACGCCGTTGTCGTAAGCAACTTTGTAGTTCATCATCGTGGCATTGGCTGATTTCACACTTCCGTAGGTGGATAAGCCGTCAAAAAGCGCCCAGCTTCCAGTGGCGCCCGCGAACCAGCCTTGGAGAGTGGCATTCAGATTTCGACCCTGATAACCTTCGATTTGTCGACCGGCATTGGCATTGATAGAAGGCATCCAGCCGGAAATGGCGGCGGTAATTTGCTTGGCGGCAACAAGAATGTTCATGCGCTGCGCTTTAAGTTGCGGGTTGCGAACAAGAGCCGTATGGATTGAGGCATTACTGTCAATCTTTCGGGGGGTGTAATCGAGGTTGCCCACCACATCGAAGGGGATCTCGATATTCTGAATGTTGGGGTAATTCAGGCCGATTGTCGTCACCAGTGTGAAGAGTGCCACACGCAGGTTATTCTTAGCCTGAATAAGAGGAGGTTCGGCATTGGCCAACTGTACCTGGGCCTGAAGCACATTGAAGCGTGGCACCGTTCCGGCATCGTAGCGGCTTTGCTGGTCAGTGACCTGTGTCTGGTAAAGAGCTACCTGCTGTTCGTTGGCAATCACCAGAGCGCGATCTAGGACTACCTGGTAAAATTGCTGGATAACGGTTGCTATGGTTGCGTCGATGGTTTGGCGAAGCTGGAAATAAGCGATCTCCTCAGAGAGTTTTGCGGCAGCGGTGAGGGAGGGGGTTTTCCATCCGTCAAAAATAAGCTGTTGGCCTCCAAGTTGGATATTCCATGATTGAAAGGGTTGGTCTGTCCTTCCCGAACCTGATATCCGGTTCACTCCCTGATTGATCTCACCATAACTGTACTGGTAGGAGCCGTTTGTGGCTCCGAGGTGAGGGAGAAGACCGGAGCGGACCGTGATGTAGTTGCCGGAAGCTTGTCGGATTGCGGCGATGGCCGTCAGGATCTGCGGGTTTTTCTGGAGGGTTAACTGGACGCAGTCATCAATGGTCAGCTTTTGTGCATTTTTTGCAATAACCCCGGGAATTACCTGATTGCCTGCCTTGGCGAGGGCTTCCGCCGTCAGGGGGATATCTTTAACGCTGTTCTTGAGGCCGAAGGCATTGGTCCCCGCTGTCGGCATCTTAATGGGGCCTCCTGTGGAAGTTGGAAGCGGCGCCGGGAGTGAACTCGGGGTGATCGCGTTGGTGATCTGGGCGGCTTCAGGAAGATTCGGGACGGCTATGTTGGGAAGGTTGGGGAGAGTGTTGGTGCCGGCATTCAATCCCATCGGTGTGATGGGAGGATTTGTAGCAAGGCTCGGATCCACGGAGCTTCCACTGACCGATTGGTCGGAGAGGGAGGGGGTGTTGGTCGAAACAGTGGTGATGGCACCTTGATTGGTCACCGAAAGACCCGAAAGAGACTGATCTCCTGCGGTCGGTTGATTCGTAGCGATAATAGTGTTTGAACTAACAACCTGAAGAGCATCGATGGCTTTGGTGGCAATCGCACTTTCCGAGTAATTATTCGTGGCGGATTGCTGTCCAAAAAGAGAAGTCGAAAGCAAGGTGCAGACCGCACACTGGAGTAGTGAAGGAAGTTTCATCTGTGACAGGAAAATGAATAATCGGTGATTTTCTTATAAATGTCCAACCAAGCCCGTTGTTCTCCCGGATCGAGACGTTGCATCATCTTTTCAAGATTTCTAACCATCTCTTGGCGGATGCTCTCCACCAGACGGGTTCCCTTCGGAGTTGCGGTGACCATGACCTTGCGGCGGTCACTTGTCTCATGGGATCGGCTGACATGTCCGAGTTTCTCGAGGCGTTGTACTAAACCAGTGGCGGCGGGCGTGCTATGGCCCATGAGTTCAGCAATTCGACTCATCCCAATAGGCCCAAGGGAGCAGAGGTGACCTAAAAGAAAAAACTGAGGGAAGGAGACCTTTCCTCGGGCCAGTTCACCCATGAGTCCCGGCATAAAACGGCGCTGCATGATCATGATCATTCCTGCCAA
>WBXH01000040.1 GCA_008933015.1 Verrucomicrobiota bacterium
AGTTGCCTGTTTGGCTTGCTGATGATCTCGATCGGTTTGAGCACCTCAGCCTTCACTTTCACAATTCCATCTCCGATCATGTCGATTTTTCGGGCAGCCACCACGCTCAGGTCAAGAATCCGCCCTTTGGCGTAGGGTCCCCTGTTGTTAATCCGGACGATCACGCTTTTTCCGTTCTTCAGATTGGTCACTCGCACTACGGAGTTAAATGGGAGTCTCTTGTGAGCCGCCGTGCAGTCGGTGGCGCGGTAGTGCTCCCCGTTGGCCGTTAATCTTCCGATCCAGCGCCCTCCATAATAGGAAGCCTTTCCGAACTCGGTGGAAATCGGCTTGGAATCATAGAGTTCAAGCCCAGGAGAATGAGGATCGATCGAGGCACATCCACTCAACAGAAACATGCAGCAGAGAGCTGCTACAAACAACGCACGGCAAAAGGCGAGAAAGGAAACAGGCGCGGGGGAAGTGCGCATTGCCAGTATCAAGCCAAAGGAAAAGCTTTCGGGCAAGCCCCCATCATTGGTTTATTCGCTGTACCTCTTGAAGATGAAGCTAAAGATTACCTGATATCACTAGCACTAGTCCTTAAGCCCTTAACCCTAGGCACCTCCGAACTCTTACCATCCGCCGGATGACGTCGCTTGCATGAATCCTCATTCTCACACCACTCCGCTCGAACAACTGCAGGACGCAATACATTTCCTGGGACGCTTCGTCACACGGCCCGGCAGCATAGGATCGATCTGGCCCAGCTCCCGCCAACTCGGTGAGGCGATGATCGAGAATGTCCCCATGAATCCCGGTGATGTCGTGGTGGAGTATGGTCCGGGCACAGGATCTTTCACTCGGGTGCTCAGGGAACGGATGCCCTCCGGCGTCGAATATCTCGGTATCGAGCACGATCAGGAACTCCATAGGAACCTTGTAAAACGCTTCCCAGGGATGCGTTTCCATCACGGATCCGCTGAAGAGACCCCTGCAATTCTCACACATCACCGCCTGCGCCCAGCTAGATTAGTGGTTTCAGGACTCCCTTTTGCCAATATGCCGGCCGACCTTCAGGGGAAAATTCTTAGATCCACACACGAGGCGCTGCACCATGACGGGATCTTCCGCACCTTCACCTACCTACTCTCAACCCTGAGTCCTAGGACGAAACATTTCCGCCGTCTTGTCAGTGAACATTTTCATCACCACCACGGTGGAAAAACCGTTATTAATAATTTCCCCCCGGCAAAAGTGCTGAGCTATTCCAAGTCGAGTGGGCAGAATTAGAGATCTAAAATGGCCCATTAGAAAATGGCTGCCTCGCATGGATTCGAACCATGACAAGCAGATCCAGAATCTGCTGTGCTACCGTTACACCACAAGGCAGTGGTAAAAACCGCGGTTGAGCAAAATGCCGAAGAACGGCCAGATGTTCAAGTCTTTGCTACCAAACTCTCTACTCAGGCCGTGGGCACTGACTTCGTGGTCGTGATTTGAACAGGCTCCGACTTACCCCCGAATTTGGGGTAAACGTAGCGCGCGGCGGCAGTGTTGGCACGCGTCATCCCAATGACCGAATCAAGCCCGCGCTCTTTGAGCATCGAGAGGGATGCATGCAGCAGATGCTTCCCGATTCCCCGGTTGCGATACTCCATGATGACGGAAGGTCCACAGACCAACTGATTCTGGGCTAAGGGATCCGCTTCAAGGATGGAAGCGGCAATGAGCCTGTTTCCCTTGGGAGCAACGAGACAGAGGGGTTCCTCTGCGTTGAAAAGACGATGAATCGCCTGCTTCAGATACTCCTCGGCAAGGGCCAGCGAATCGTTCCAACCAGAATCCATCGAGAGGGAGAGCATGATAACCTTGAGGACTTCTTCACCCTCCTCACGGGTCGCAGGTCGGATCAGGGGAGCCATGGGGCCGGGTTGGAATGATGGGACTTGCGCGGTCTCCCAAGAAAAGCTTACCCAAGGCGGGGTGAATAATCCGCGGGCAACTCCGAACGGACGGTTTCCGGGAGTGTTTGCAGTGGCAGCAGTCGCTAGGTTGAAAGGCATTGGAAAGGTGTCTTCGAATTGCCGGAGCATTCCGAGGGGTGTGAAATGAGCCGAAATAAATCGGGAGGTCAACGGATTTTATGAAAAGTCCGAAGATCAAATATGTTCTTTTCCCAAATCGTGTTTGAACGCGCGGGAGGAAAATGGGAAGTTACACTCTTACACCGGTCTCACTTCAACTCAACTCACCCATTGTCCGAATCATATCGTCCCAAACATGAATGCGGCGTTTTTGCCGTCTATGGCCACAAGGACGCGGCCCTACTGACCTATTACGGACTCTTTGCACTGCAACACCGGGGACAGGAAAGTGCCGGCATCGCGAGCAGCAGCGGAGAAAGCGGATCCTTCAACCTGCACAAGGGGATGGGATTGGTCTCGCAGATCTTCGCACCTGAGAATCTGGAATCCCTCACCGGCACCCGCGCTATCGGACATGTGCGCTACTCGACCACAGGATCGAGCACCCTCCTGAATTCACAACCCCTCGTCGTCGACACGGCCCGCGGCCAGATCGGGGTCGCCCACAACGGCAACCTAGTGAATGCCGCAGCGCTCCGTGCTGAACTTGAAATGAAGGGCTCCATCTTCCAGACAACCGTCGACAGCGAGATCATCCTGCACCTCCTCGCCCAGCCCGATGGATCATTGGGAGGACCGATCGGATCATTCCGAAAACTTGAGGGTGCCTTCTCCCTTGTGGTGATGGGTGAGAAGGAAATCATCGGGGTGCGCGACCCATGCGGCCTGCGCCCTCTCTCTCTCGGCAAACTTGATGGTGGATGGGTTCTCTCCTCGGAAACTTGTGCCTTCGATCTGATCGGCGCCACCTTTGTGCGGGATATCGAACCTGGTGAGGTGGTCGTGATCAATGAGCAGGGAATCCGTTCCGAGTTCCCCTTTACGCAGTCGCGTGAGGCGTTCTGTATTTTCGAGTATGTTTACTTCTCACGGCCCGACAGCCGTTTGCGCGGAGTAACTGTCAGCAAGGCCCGCGTCAATATGGGACGCGAGCTTGCACGTCTCCACCCGGTCGAGGCGGATGTGGTGATTCCCGTGCCCGATTCCGGAATCTATGCGGCGCTTGGCTTGGCCGAGGAGTTGGGCATTCCGTATGATCCAGCCTTCGTTAGAAACCATTACATCGGCAGAACATTCATCCAACCGACTCAACTCATCCGGGATTTCAATGTTCGCGTGAAGCTGAACCTGATCGGGGAAGCAGTGAAGGGGAAACGTGTCGTTGTCGTGGATGATTCCGTTGTGCGCGGCACCACAGCCAAGGCGCGCGTGGTCAACCTGCGTGAAGCAGGCGCCAAAGAGGTTCACCTGCGTATCAGTTGTCCTCCACACAAACATGCCTGCTACTACGGCATCGACTTTCCAGATCCCGAAAAGCTCATCGCCAACCAGTACACCCATCAGGAAATCTGCGATTATCTCGGCGCAGATAGCATCGGGTACCTTGATGTCGACGGGATGGTTCGGGCAACCGGACTTGAGAAAAACTCGTTCTGCATGGCCTGCTTCACCGGAGAGTATCCCGTTCCCTTCGATACAGCCTTTGATAAACTGATCATGGAGCGACGCAAGGAAAGCGCCCAACTCCTTCCGGATCAGAGCACCCAACCTCCCCTTTTCTCCCCTCGCTCCTGAGGCCCAATTTCACCAACACATCACTATTAAGAACGCGAAAGCGATCATCCTGAAATGAGCACCCGTAACACGATTTCTTCCAAGAAAACTGAACCGAAGGCAATGAAGACTGCAAAGCAAAGCTCTTACGCAAAAGCCGGAGTTGATGTCGCTCTCGGCAACCGGGTCAAATCAGGTATCGGTGCTCTCGTTCGACCTACTCACGGAGCCGAAGTACTGGGAGGCATCGGTGGTTTCGGGGGCCTCTTCCGTCCGGATTTCAAAAAGCGCGGGGTCAAGGATCCAGTACTGGTTGCAAGCGTCGATGGTGTCGGAACCAAGCTGAAGATCGCCTTCGCCACGGATCGCCATGACACGATCGGGGCAGATCTGGTCAACCACTGTGTCAATGACATCGCCGTGACGGGAGCCCGCCCCTTGTTTTTCCTCGATTACATCGCTGCGGCAAAATTGGATCCGGACGTTCTCAAGCAGATCATCTCGGGACTGGCGCGCGCCTGCAAGGAGGCGGGGTGCGCCCTGATCGGGGGCGAAACAGCACAGATGCCCGGACTTTACGGCAAGGGTGAGTACGACCTGGCCGGCTCCATCACGGGACTGGTGGAGCGCAAGGACCTTCTGGATGGAAGCCGCGTCAAGGTCGGAGACGCACTGATAGGACTTCCCTCCAACGGACTTCACACCAACGGATACTCGCTAGCCCGCAAGGTACTCTTCGATCTCCTCGGACTGAAGCTTACCGATCGCCCGGCTGGATTGGGCACCACGATTGCCGCAGAACTGCTCAAGGTTCACCGCAGTTACCTGCCCGCCTTTGAAAAGCTGCGAGCCATGAAAGGGAATCCCCTGCATGCTGCTGCCCATATCACCGGCGGGGGGCTCATCGACAACCTCCCAAGGATCCTCCCCAAGGGTTGCGACGCGGTGATCGATCCGCGTTCCTGGAAAGTGCCGGCCATCTTCGGGATCATCGGTCGCGGAGGGAATGTCGATCCGCTCGAAATGTATCAGGTCTTCAATATGGGAATCGGCATGGTTCTCGTTGTGCCTAGTAAGGATGGAAAGCGGATCGCCAAGAGCCTTGGCGGCAAGATCATCGGAGGCATCTCCAAAGGAAGCGGCGTGGTGCGCTTCATTCCGGAACCCGGAAAATAAAGTTTCGCAAACAAGGACTCCCCCTCACGCGTTGGAATGATCGATCCCTCCCAGAATCCACCACCCAGAAGGAAGGCGCTCGGCGTGGGATTGGGGGCAGGACTTCTCGGGGCGGTTGCACTGGCCGTGCGGTATGGATGGCGCAACACATTGAGGGGGATCATCCCGGATGCTATTTCACCCGCAGTCTTCGCCACCCGCGTGGCGGATACCTCCGTCGGTGAGATCGTTTATCACACGGCCGATAGCCAGACACCGGGAACTCCGCTTCTGTTCCTTCACGGAGTCTTTCCGGGAGCCTCATCCTTCGAGTGGTCCAAGATCTATCCCAGGTTTGCCGAATCCTGGCGTGTCTTGGTCCCCGACATGATCGGGTTCGGAGAGTCACAGCGCCCGAATCCCGCCGCGACGGCCGAAGAACAGGTGCGCTCGCTGGCGGAATTTCTGGATCATACCGCACCGCGGGAAGCAGCCGTGATCGTCGCTTCGGGACTCACTGCGAACATTGCCCTTCTCTTTGCTTCACGCCATCCGGAAAAAACCATCAAACTCATCCTCTGGATGCCCGACGTGGCCCTCGGTAAGGCAAACCCATCAAGGGGTTGGCACCGGCTTGCTTGGTTTCCTCGGATGGCGCGCCTAGTCTTCCGCTATCAACTCTCAACGGAGTCATTCCTCCGCGCCTGGTTGCTCCGTTCAGGATTCACGATCGAGGGCAACGGGCTAGAGGAATCTCTTGCTGTCATCTGTTCGACGGCGCAGCAGTACGGCTCCGAATACGCCTTCCTCTCACAGTCCTCAAAGGCATATTGGAGAAGTCTCCGCACCGGGTTGCGTAATCTCTCCTCGCCCGTTTCCATCCTACTGGCGATCGGATCTGACAAGGACTCCTCCGCGGCGATCAATGATCTGCGCCCACTCCTGAAGCGCTTCGGCATTGTTGACGTGGCGGCACAAGGACCGCTGGCCCCCCTTGCGGAACCGGAGATAATCACCTCGGCTATCGAGCGTGAACTTTTACCTCCGTCGGAAGAGACGCCATAAAAGGATTGCACCCCTTGGAGCCTCCGTCACACATTCAAACAAATCCGTGAACGTCTCAGACCTTAGAGAAATCCTCCAGTATGTACCTCGCTTCCGCGAGCGTATCTTCGTCATTGCGGTAGATGGAACGGTGGCGGCATCGGCGAACTTTCCAAACATCCTTCTGGACCTTGCGGTCCTGCGTTCACTGAGCATCCGTGTGGTGCTTGTCCACGGGGCAAGCCACCAGATCGAGGAGTTGGCAACCAAGCGCGGCATCAAGGTCACCAACAGTGATGGAACGGGCATCACCAACGAGACGACTCTTGAACTCGCGATCGATGCCGCCATCAGACTTACCAATAGCATCATGGAGGGCCTCTCAGCCGTTGACCTGAGAGCCGCCTACGCGAATGCCATCATTGCGCACCCTGCAGGTATCCTCGGTGGTACCGATCAACTCTTTACGGGGCGTGTCGAGCGTGTCGACAACCACGCCCTTGAACTCCTTCTGAAGGAGGGGATCATCCCGGTCATCCCCCCCCTGGGCTTCGATGGAGAGGGCCGGACCTACCGGGTCAATTCGGATGGGATCGCCCTTGAGGTCGCGGAATCCTTGCACGCTGCGAAAATCATTTTTCTCGGTGCCGACGAGGTGGTCGGAGGAACACACCCACTGCCACGCCAACTCTCGATCGACGAATCGGATGAAATGGTCAGGAAACTGAGGATCTCGGGCGCCAATGCCGGCCTCATCTCGAAACTGGAGTGTTCCTCACGCGCCTGTCGGGGCGGTGTTCCTCGCGCCCATCTGTTGGATGGCCGCATCAATGAGGCCCTGCTCACTGAAATCTTCAGCCACGAAGGCTCCGGCACCATGATCTACTCGAACGAGTATCAGCAGATCCGGCGCATCTTCAAAAAGGATGTCCGCTCGGTCATGGCCCTGATCCGCCAGTCCGTGGAGGATGAGGAAATCACCCGGAGGACGAGAGCCGACATCCTTGATCGGATTGAGGATTACTGGATCCTTGAAATCGACCGCACCCCCATCGCCTGCGTGGCGCTTCATACCCACCCGGACCAATCCCTTGCCGAAATGGCCTGCCTCTACGTGAGCAAGGCTCATGAAAACAAGGGGTTCGGTCGCAAGCTCATGGCATTTGCTGAGAACCTGGCCAAGGAAAAGGGCATGGAGAGGATCTACGCCCTGTCCACCCGCGCCGTCAATTACCTCCAGCAAAAAGGAGGCTTTGTCGAGACGGATGCCGAACTGCTTCCCGATGAGAGACGTTCTCGTTACGAGGGAAGCCGAAGGAACTCTAAAATCCTCATCAAAGAACTCCGCTCGCGGAATTCCTGATTCCGGATTGCAAGGCTTGATGCCTCTTACCATGCCCCTTGCCAATGGGTTTCTGAACGGGTTCGGGGTCGATGCCCTGGTAATCGCAGTCTATTTCACCGGCATCTGCGCCATTGGCATCCGGGCAGGAAGGGGAAGCACGACGCTCAAAGAATTCGCCCTTGGGGGTCGATCGATCCCTTGGTGGGCGGTGCTGGCCTCCATCATTGCCGCGGAAACAAGCGCGGCCACTTTCCTGGGAACACCAGCAGAGGGTTTCAAGACGCGCGCTTTTTTTTACGGTCAACTGGCGATCGGAACTGTCATCGCCCGCGTGGTGATCGCCTTCACCTTCATCGGCCCCTATTACCGGTATGGAGTCAACAGCATCTATGAGTTCCTGATGGTCCGCTTCGGACCGCGTACGAAAAACGCTGCCAGCGGGATTTTCCTTTTCACCCGCGTACTCGGCATCGGGGTGAGGCTCTATCTTGGCGGCCTGATCCTGGTAGTTCTGTGGCGTTACCTGTTTCCCGGTGTATCCGTGACGCTGGGCAACTACTTCTGGGGCATTCTGCTCGTGACCCTTATCACGACAGCCTACACGATGGTCGGAGGAATCAAGGCCGTCGTCTGGACAGACCTGATCCAGGCAGCGCTCATGCTCGGATCGGTCTGCTTCGTCCTTTGGTTTCTGATTCATCACCTCGGGGGCATTCGCTCGACGGGCAGGGCGCTGGGGGGATGGAGCCAACTTCACTGGATCCAGGTAGGTTGGGATCGTTCCCTGCCATTCGGTCCAGCCCTTGCTGCGATGCTCTCAGAACCTTACACAATCTTTGCAGCGGTGATTGGATCCACGTTCTTCACCATGGCGACACACGGCACCGATCAGGACATGGTCCAGAGATTACTGACCGCACCAAATCCTCAAAAATCCCGCCTCTCGCTGATCCTCAGCGGGTTTGCCGACATTCCGATCGCGGTTGCTTTCCTGGGCGTAGGCGTTCTTCTCTATTTGTATTATACGGGCCCGGGAGGAGGAGTCCCCGACATTCCTGATAACGAGATTTTCGCCCATTTCATTGTCCACGATCTACCAACCGGCCTCAGAGGGCTGATCATCGCGGGGGTTTTTGCCACGATGATGGGCTCCACCTCGGCGGCGCTCAACGCCTTGGCAACCAGTTTCACCTCCGACTTTTATCTTCCCTACATAAACCCGGGCGCAGACGAGCGGGCCTCGGTGCGTGCGGCGAGAGTTGCTACTTTGGTCTTCGGGTTACTGATGGTTCTTGTTGGGACTGCAGCCGCCTATTCCGTCCTCAAAGATCCAAGGCTCACAATCATCCCGCTGGCCATCGGTGTCCTGGGATATACCTACGGAGCATTGCTCGGCATTTTTCTGCTCGGAATGCTCACCAGTACTAGAGGGTCGGACCGAACGAATGTCCCGGCTATGTGCGGGGGCATCATCGCCGTCTTCTTCTTGGGCAAGGTCCATCTTCCAGGGTTGGTCGATTTCGGGCGCTGGATGCCCTCCTGGTGGCCCGTTATCGCCTGGCCCTGGTATGTGTTGATCGGTTGCGCCATGACCATTGTCCTTGCTGCTCCCTTTCACACCGTGGAGGGCGTCAAGGGTTTTCGAGATAGATCAAAAAATTTAAATAATCTTTTCGGGGTTTTTTCTTGAGGGTGGATGGGTGCGGTTTTTAATGTGTAACTCCCCAATCAATTTTCTTACGCCTTGAACATCCCTCTCAGACATCAATCCGGGCTTCCGTCAGTCCCGAAGCAGGAAACGAAGTCCCAACTCTGGGATCAACTAGCCGAAGTCATCAGAGGGCGTGTCAGCCCCGATAGCTTCGACCGCTGGTTCAGCGGAGTTTCCCTTCTTTCTGTTACTCCGGAGGAAGTCACCCTGGGAGTCCCGAACCCGATCCATCAGTTTTTCATCGAAAGCAATTATTCAACGCTTCTCTCTTCGGCGCTTGTGGAGGCCTTCGGATCTCCTCGAAGACTGGTTCTCGATTCTATTCAAGAGACCCATTCCCTAGTGGAAGGGAACGACGGGGCCGAAAGTATCGGGAGGTTGCCCGAAGAGATGCCGGGAGTTACTCAACCTGGATTAAAACCGCAGGCGTCAACCAACAAACCCGCTGCGGCTTCAGCGACTCCCACCGGGATGAATCCCTCCTATACTTTTGAAAGTTTTATCGTGGGAGCTAACAATCAGTTTGCCCATGCGGCCTCTAAGGCCGTCGCGAACTCCCCGGCGCGTACCTACAACCCTCTCTTTATCTACGGAGGAAGCGGATTAGGCAAAACCCACCTTCTCCAGTCGATCGGTCATCAGATCCTTGCCCAGAAAAAGGGGGCACGCGTGGTTTACCTGCGAAGTGAGCAGTTTACCAACGAATTTATTGATGCCATCCAGAAGAACGCCTTGGTTGCTTTCCGCAAGCGCTATCGTCAGGCCGACATCCTGATGATCGACGATATTCAGTTCTTTGCGGGAAAAGAGCGCTCTCAGGAGGAGTTTTTCCATACATTTGGGGCCCTTCACGATGGCAACAAGCAGATCATTCTCTCAAGCGATCGCCCCGCCAGTGAAATTTCCAACTTGGAACAGCGTCTTGTATCCCGCTTTGAGTGGGGCATGACCGCCGAAATCCAACCGCCAGATATGGAAACCCGTATCGCGATCCTTCAAGGGAAGGCGTCGCGCATGCACATTGAGATCGAGCAGTGGGTTCTGGAATTCCTGGCGGACAAGATCCGCAGTGACATCCGGCGTCTGGAGGGTGCCCTCATGCGTGTGGCCGCCTACAAATCCCTCAGCGGCCACGCCCTCACCAACGATGCTCTGGAGCATCTCCTGCGCGATGTTCTTCAGGAGCAGGCCCGCAAGGCCGTGACCATCGAACAGATCCAGAAAAAAGTGGCCGAACATTTTGATATCCGACTTGCCGATATGACCAGCAAAAGGAGGCCGACCAGCATCGCCTACCCTAGGCAGATCGCCATGTACCTTTCCCGGGAAATGACCCCTTCCACCTTGGTCGAAATCGGGGACGCCTTCGGTGGGAAGGATCACGGAACGGTGATTCATGCCTGCAAGCTGATCAAATCGCGCATCGAGGAGGACCCAAAGGCCCGACATCTGGTGCGTCTGCTCGACCAGCAACTCCAGCGGTAGTGGTACAAGGCGGAATTTCGGCAGCGGTGCCGTCAGAATCGCTTTGACACGGGAGGCCCCCGAATCTATCCACATAGTTCATCTTCTGCATTCAGCAGCACACTCCTTATCCATGAAATTCACGGTCACCAAACAGGCGCTTCTAGACGGCCTCCAGCGCATTCAAAACATCGTCTCCAGCAGAGTCACTCTGCCTGTTCTTTCGAATGTCCTTCTGGAAACTACGGAAACGGGCCTTCAACTCACGGCCACCGACCTTGAAGTAAGCGTACGGACTGAAACTGCTGCTACTGTCGAAAAGACGGGATCCACAACTCTGCCGGCCAAGCGTCTCCTGTCGATCATTCGCGAACTGCCAGCCGAGGAGATCCAGTTTGACACGGATTCCAAGAATATCACCTCAATCCGTAGCGGCCCCAGCTTCTTCAAAGTGTTCGGGCTATCCAAAGACGAATATCCCGCTTTCCCCTCGCTTGAAGAAAAACGTGGCTTCTCCATGAAGCAGAGCGAACTGAGGGAGGGGCTGAAAAAAACTTCCTACGCAATCTCCCTCGACGAGACTAGGTATGTCCTCAATGGCATCCTTTTCTCCTTCCGTGATGGTCATCTGACGTTGGTGGCCACCGATGGACGCCGCCTTGCCCTCTGCGATGCCGAGTTGGGAGAGATCAAGTATCCGGCGGGTCACGAGCGCGATTTCATTGTCCCGACGAAAGCCATCAGTGAACTCCAGAGACTTCTTGTCGATGACCGCGAAGTCCGCCTTCATGTGGGGGATAATCTCGTGGCTTTCGATCTAGGAACCACTGTTTTGGCCACAAAGCTTGTCGATGGGACCTACCCGAACTACCGGCAGGTCATTCCCGGCGAGGCGAAGGAAAGGGTCTCCCTTGAGCGGGAAATGCTCCTCCAGTCCGTTCGGCGCGTCTCCCTGCTGAGCAGCGACAAGAGTGGCTCCGTGCGCCTCAACTTCACGAAAAACAATCTCGATATCACATCGAACACGCCGGAAGTCGGCGAGGCCAAGGAGTCCATTGCCGTGCAATACAAGGGACGTGATCTTTCCATCGCCTTCAATCCCGAGTTCGTGATCGATCCTCTTCGCAACTTGAGCGACGATACCATCGCCTTTGAGCTGATTGATGAAATGAGCCCAGGCGTGATCAAGATCAATTCGGCACAGCGTTTCCTTTATGTGCTAATGCCAATGCGCGTCTCGGTCTGATCACTCGTTGTCCCGAGGATTATACCGCCACAATTCCCGTTTCCGGGAAAAATTCGCGCATGAAGAGATCACTCCTGCTTCCTTTCCTCCTGGTTCTTCTCCTCTCGGGTTGCGAGGCGCCCCTTGTTCTCCAGACTACTCAGGATCGGGAATCCATTGCAGCCACCATCAAGGGGGAGCATCCCGGGGATTACTTCATCGGCCGTAGATTCTATAAAGTGGATTACAAGATGTGGGGATGGGTCAAGAGCCCCGGCGAGACGTGGAAACAGTCGCGACTCGTGATGTTCAACGAGCAGAAAAAGCTGGCTCCCGACAGGGAGCACAATGCCGTTGGAACGGATAACAATTACGAATACCGCCTTGCCGGCCGCTTCTC
>WBXH01000041.1 GCA_008933015.1 Verrucomicrobiota bacterium
GAAAAGATCCAGGAACGCGGCCGTCTCTTCGTCTCACCTCAGGACGACGTCTATGTGGGGATGATCGTAGGAGAGAACTCCCGCGCCGATGACATGCCGGTCAACGTCTGTAAGGCAAAAACCTTGAACAACATGCGTAGCACCGGTGACGGAAAGGGAGTTTCCCTCTCTCCTCCGCTCAAGATGAGCCTCGAGCGCTCCCTTGAGTACATCGCTCCGGACGAGTACGTCGAGGTGACCCCCTTGACGATCCGTCTCCGCAAGAAGCTTCTCGACGCCACGGCCCGCAAACGTGCAAGCAGCGTGCCGGTGATCGCCGAGGATTAAAAAGTCACCGAGCCCCCAACTTTTCTTCAACCATGGGTCGTCAATGGCTTCTCGCGAAACGCGAGGTCGCATCGCTCAAAAAGTCCAAATCAACGGGTAAGTTTGTCCGGGAAATCACCATCGCCGCGAGGCAGGGTGGTGCAGATCCCGCAACGAACTCACGTCTCTTTGCCGCTCTTGAAAAGGCCCGTGCCGAGAGTGTCTCCAAAGACGTCATTGACCGTGCGATTAACAAGGGGGCCGGGATCGGTGAGGACAAGGCGATCATCGATCATATCGCCTTCGAGGGGTATGCCCCGCATAAGGTTCCAGTGATCGTCGAGGTCTATACCGACAATACAAACCGCACGACACCTGAGATCAGGGTTCTCTTCCGCGACGGACAACTTGGAACACCGGGAAGTAATAAATTCCTCTTTGATCATGTCGGTCTTGTTGAAGCTTACACGGAGCATGCTTCGGCTGATCTTGAGGAGGCAGCAATCGAGGCCGGAGCCAACGAGGTCGAGTCCCTCACTCACGATCAGAACGACGATATCCCCGCTGATAAAAGGGGAGCCCGATTCATTACCGATAGAACCGCCACCGCGGCCGTAACCAATTGGCTCAAGGATAATGCCTGGAAGGTCGTGACCAGTGAGATTGGCTACGTGGCGAAGACTTTCCCTACCTTGACTGATGAGCAGCGTGCAGAGGCCGGAGAGTTTCTTCAGGCACTTGAAGAGCACGACGACGTTCATCGCGTCTGGACGGCGATTAAGTAATTGGCCGGTTTGTTTTTAGAAGAGGATAACTTTGCCTATTCAATCGAACCAAGGTTGATGCTTTTGCTCTTTTGAAGACTTTCCCTTCTTATCCTAATACGTTGATATTTGAGTGCATCCTTCAAAAAATTCGAATCCAAGAATCATGAAAATCATCAACGCACACAGCCCCGGGTCGGTATCGCGCTTCAATACCGAGGAACTCCGTGCCAATTTCCTTCTTGGGTCGCTATTTGTTCCCGACTCGGTCGTGCTGAACTATTGGGAGACTGACCGCACTATTGTTGGATCAGCGGTGCCCGCCTCCGCTCCTCTCAAGCTTGAGGCTTCCAAGAAGGAGCTTGCGGCCGACTATTTCCTGGAGCGTCGCGAGATAGGCATCCTGAACATTGGTGGTGCCGGAAAGGTCGAAGTGGATGGCAAAATGTTTACGATGCAGAAACTCGATTGCCTCTATATCGGCAGTGGAGTCAAAGAGGTTTTTTTTCACAGTGCTGATTCATCAGCCCCCGCTCTCTTTTATCTCCTGAGTTACCCTGCACACACTGCCTACCCGACAACACTTTCCCGACAGGTTGATGCCAAAGTTGTGGAGTTAGGGGCACCCGAAACCGCCAATCAGCGCACCATCTTTAAATATATCCATCGAGAGGGGGTGCAGAGTTGCCAACTGGTCATGGGCATCACCTGCATGAAATCAGGTAGTATCTGGAACACGATGCCATCACATACCCATCTGCGGCGTTCCGAGGCCTATCTCTATTTTGATATGGATCCCGCTCATCGGGTCATTCACCTGATGGGCGAACCTTCCGAGACCCGTCATCTTGTGGTCGGCGCCGGTGAAGCGATTCTTTCGCCCGTTTGGTCGATCCACTCCGGAGCCGGAACTGCCAGCTACTCTTTTTGCTGGGGGATGGGTGGGGAGAATCAGGATTTCAATGACATGGATGGATTCCCCATTTCCGATCTCCGATAAAGCTATCTGACTTCCATGGAAGATCTCTTTCATCTCACCGGTAAGAGGGCGTTGGTCACCGGTTGTAGTCGCGGCATCGGGAAGGCCATCGCAACCGCTCTTGCACGTGCCGGCGCTGATATTATCGGGGTAAGCGCCACCCTGGAACTATCCGGTAGCGAGATTGAGAAAGAAGTGACCGCCCTCGGTCGGAAATTCCACGCCTATGCCTGTGATTTTTCAGACAGGGAGGCACTGAAATCATTTCTCAGCACGGTGGTCACCGAGGAGCCGGTGATCGATATCCTGATTGCCAATGCTGGCACCATTCGTCGTGCCCCTGCTGCAGTTCATAGTGATGAGGACTGGGATCATGTCATGGATGTGAATCTTCGTTCCCAGTTCGTGATGGCCCGCGAAATCGGCGCTCAAATGATCCAGCGAAAGAGTGGTAAGATTGTCTTCACCGCTTCCCTGCTCTCGTTTCAAGGGGGAATTACTGTTCCCGGATACGCTGCAAGCAAGGGAGGTATTGCCCAACTCACCAAGGCACTTTCCAACGAGTGGGCATCTCAGGGAATTAATGTAAACGCGATCGCCCCCGGTTATATCGCCACGGATAACACCTCGGCCCTGCGTGCGGATGAGGCCCGTAACAGTGCTATCCTCGCGCGTATTCCCGCAGGACGATGGGGAATTGCCGAGGATCTAAACGGCTCCGTTGTCTTCCTCAGCAGCAAGGCATCGGACTATGTTCACGGAACGGTACTGACAGTCGATGGGGGATGGATGGGACGGTAGGGTTAATTTTATTTTTACAGGGAAGCATTTCTCTCAGAAGGCTTCCTCTTTTAGAGGTTCAAGACCAAGGATGCCATCGGCCCATTCTGTAACCTCTTGAAGGAGGTTGGGATCTCTGGCCAGTGACTTCCCGTAAGAGGGGATCATCTGATGTAGTTTCGTCTGCCATGACGGTGATCTGACTTTCTCGGGGAAGCACTCGCTGAGGAGATCAAGCATGATGGCCACGGAGGTAGATGCTCCGGGAGAGGCTCCAAGTAGGGCTGCAAGTGAACCATCACCCGCACAAATGATCTCCGTGCCGAATTCAAGAATGCCTCCCTTTTTTGGATCCTTCTTGATGATTTGGACACGCTGACCGGCTGTTTCGAGTTTCCAGTCTTCCATGCGTGCTTTCGGAATAAACTCACGCAGGGCAGCCAAGCGCCCTGTGGTGGATTGAAAGACCTGTTCAATCAGATAGATTGTGAGTGGGATATTCTGTAGACCAGCTGCAGTCATGGGCAGAAAGTTGCCCGGATGAATGGAGAGTACGAAATCAAATACGGAACCATTTTTCAGATACTTGGTTGTAAAACCGGCGAATGGGCCGAAGAGAAGCCCCTTTTCACCATCAATCATCCGAGTGTCCAGATGAGGGACGGACATGGGCGGGGCACCTACAGAAGCCTTGCCGTAGACCTTGACCTGGTGTTGTTCGATCAGCTCCCGATTGGTGCACCGAAGCCACTGCCCACTGACAGGAAAGCCACCATAACCATCACCTTCGGGAATCTTTGATTTTTGAAGTAGTGGTAACACTCCACCTCCGGCGCCGAGGAAGACGAATTTTGTATTCAGATAGCGTTCGCTTCCTGAGGATTTATCCTTGATCTGAATCATCCAGGAACCGTTTTTTTTGCGAGTGAGATTTCGAACTTCGTGATTGAGATGAATCGAAACACCCCCAAGACCTTTCAGATAATTGAAAAGAGTGCGGGTAAGTGCACCGAAATTGACATCGGTTCCATCCTCGGTGTGGGTAGCTGCAAGTGGTTGTGAGAGATCTCGTCCTTCCATGACCAAGGGCATCCACTCAGCTAGTTTCTTAGGGTCATCAGAAAATTCCATCGCCTTAAAGAGAGGGACCTCCTTCATGCTGGCATGTCGCTTGCGAAGGAATTCCACATCCTTGTCACCAATGACAAAACTCATATGTGGAACTTTTCTGATGAATTCCGAGGGAAGGCTTATGAGTTTTTGCTCTATCAGATAGGCCCAGAACTGTAGGGAGATCTTGAACGACTCGTTGACCTTGATGGCTTTGGAAACATCGATGGAACCATCCGCCCTTTGAGGAGTGTAGTTCAGTTCACAGAGTGCCGCATGTCCGGTGCCAGCATTGTTCCATGCATCGGAGCTCTCAAGCGCCACATCGTCCAGGGTCTCGAAAATCTGGATATTTAGTGTTGGATCGAGTTCCCTGAAAAGAACGCCGAGAGTAGCGCTCATAATCCCGGCCCCGATCAGGACAATATCGGGATCAGATATCATTGGATTGTTTTTCATTAATCTTGGGTAAATTCAGCAAGAAACATACCATGCGTTGAGCATGAACAAGAAAAAGCCCCGGCCAATTTCTAGCCGGGGCTTTTGGTAGGTTTATCCTGCTACTAGTAGCGGTAGTGAGCTGGCTTGTAGGGACCCTCTGAGGAAACATCGAGGTATTCCGCCTGCTCCTTGGTGAGTTGTGTCAACTTTACACCGATCTTGTCTAGGTGGAGGCGGGCGACTTCCTCATCCAGTTTCTTGGGCAGGACATAGACGCCCGGCGTATAGGTTTCACGGTTTTTCCAAAGCTCAAGTTGGGCGAGGGTCTGGTTGCTGAAGCTGGCGCTCATGACAAAGCTTGGGTGACCTGTGGCACAACCGAGGTTGACGAGTCGTCCTTCAGCCAGAAGGAAAATCTCATTGCCGCTGGGGAAGGTATACTTGTCCACCTGGGGCTTGATGTTGGTGCGCTTCACAGTCGTATCGCCCTGAAGCTTGTCGACCTCAATCTCGTTATCGAAATGACCGATATTGCAGATGATCGCCTGATCCTTCATGCGCTTCATGTGCTCGAACGTGATGACGCCCACATTGCCGGTGGTGGTAACGTAGATGTCAGCGCGTCCAAGGGTCTCCTCGAGTGTGGTGACTTCGTAGCCCTCCATGGCGGCCTGAAGAGCATTGATAGGGTCGATCTCGGTGATGATGACTCGGGCTCCCTGTCCACGCAGGGACTGGGCACTACCCTTGCCGACATCGCCGTAGCCGCAGATCACGGCGACCTTACCGGAGATCATGACGTCAATGGCGCGGTTCAGTCCATCGACGAGCGAGTGACGGCAACCGTAGAGATTGTCGAACTTCGATTTGGTCACAGAGTCATTCACATTGAAAGCGGGCACGAGGAGCTTGCCCTTCTCATGAAGCTTGTAGAGGCGATGAACGCCGGTGGTGGTTTCCTCGGAGACTCCGCGCCACGCCTTTACGATATCGTGCCAGCGGGTTGGGTTCTCCTTGTAAACCTGCTTGAGGAGATCCTTGATGACCTGCTCCTCATGGTTGCCTGAAGGTGTGTTAACCCAATTGTCTCCTTCCTCGAGTTCATATCCCTTGTGGAGAAGGAGCGTCACATCACCGCCGTCATCGACGACCATTTCGGGCCCCTTACCGCCGTCGAAGGAGATAGCCTTGTAGGTGCACCACCAGTATTCCTCAAGGCTCTCACCCTTCCAGGCAAAGACAGGAACGCCTGTCACGGCGATCGCCGCTGCGGCCTGGTCCTGCGTCGAGAAGATGTTGCAGCTGGCCCAGCGGACATCTGCGCCTAGATCGGTGAGAGTCTCGATGAGTACTGCTGTCTGAATGGTCATGTGGAGAGAGCCAGTGATACGCACTCCTTTGAGTGGCTTGTCCTTGGCGTACTTCGCACGGATGGACATGAGTCCGGGCATCTCCTGCTCGGCGATGCTGATTTCCTTGCGCCCCCACTCGGCGAGTGTGATGTCTGCTACTTTGTAGTCCGTTTTATTTGTCATGAATATTATGTGATTGGTGATTCTGTATAAAGGTGATCCGGATGATTAGAGTTTTGCAGCAGCTAACGCAGCCTTCTTAAGGGAAGCCGCCTTATCGGTTTTCTCCCAGGTGATGTCTGCGTCGTTCTTTCCAAAGTGACCGTAGTTGGTGGTCTTTGAGTAGATGGGCCGGCGCAGTTTGAGTTGGTTGATGATCTCAGCCGGCTTAAATCCGAAAGTCTTCTTCACGGCGATCTCGATCGCCTCCTCGGGAAGTGTGGCTGTCCCAAAGGTGTCTATATGGACGGAAACAGGATCGGGATAGCCGATTGCGTAGGCAAACTGAACCTCACAGCGATTGGCAAGACCTGCAGCAACGACATTCTTAGCAACGTAGCGGCCCATGTAGGCGGCGGAACGGTCGACCTTTGTAGGATCCTTGCCCGAGAAGGCACCTCCGCCGTGACGCCCCATACCACCGTAGGTGTCGACGATGATCTTGCGGCCCGTGAGGCCCGTGTCTCCCTGAGGTCCACCGATGACGAAACGCCCAGTCGGGTTGATGAGGAACTCTGTCTGCTTGGTGAGCATCTTGGCGGGAAGGACTTTCTTGATGACCTTCTCAATGCAGAACTTCTCGATCTCCTTGTGCGAGACCCCCTCGGCATGCTGGGTTGAGATCACGACATTCACGATACGTGTCGGTTTCCCATCGACGTACTCCACCGAAACCTGGCTCTTGGCATCGGGACGAAGCCACTTGGCCGCGCCGCTCTTGCGGAGGCGTGTGAGTTCACGGCCAAGTCGATGAGCATACATGATCGGTGCTGGCATGAGCTCCCGTGTCTCGTCACAGGCGTATCCGAACATGAGTCCCTGATCTCCCGCCCCCTGCTCGGCCGTCTTCTTGCCGGCTGCTTTCTTTGCATCGACGCCCTGTGCGATGTCGGGGCTCTGGGAGGTGATGATATTGTTGATGAAGACGGTGTCTGCGTGGAAGACGTCATCGTCGTTCTCGTAGCCGATCTCACGGATCGCATCGCGGACGATTTTTCCCAAATTCAGGGCCGACTCAAGGGGCTTTTTGCCGAGCTTGGGAACGGTGATCTCACCGCCGATCACAACGATGTTGCTCTTGGCGTAGGTCTCGCAGGCCACGCGGCTCATGGGATCCAGTGCCAGGCAAGCATCCAGGATGGCGTCGGAAATGGTGTCGCAAACTTTGTCCGGGTGGCCTTCGCCGACGGATTCAGAGGAGAAAATGTAACTGCGTGACATGGGATCGTGGGGTTGTGTTTCGTGATTTCAAAGAGAGCTACCTTGACGTGGCGGCTTTACTTATGAACGTATATGTATATGTAAATGGGTATGGCGTCAATTCTCCAATCCCTACGGGCTCTTGCCGAGCCGACGCGGTTGCGGTTGCTGGCCCTCCTCTTGGAAGAGGAGCTCACGGTGGCTGAATTGCAGGAGGCTCTCGGCATGGGGCAGTCCCGGATTTCGGCCAGTCTCGGAATGCTGCGCCGTCAGGGTCTCGTTCTTGATCGACGCGTTGGAAAGAATATCTACTACGCTGCCGTTCCCTCTGCCATTGCCCCCCTACGGGAGGCAGTCGCAGCAGCAGTTTCAGAACTTGCGGAAGGTGATCGTGACCGGCAGGCGCTTCAACTCGTGTTGAACAAACGTCGTGACCGTGCAGCAGATTATTTCGACAAGTTGGCGGGAAAATTTGGTCGCACCTACGTGCCTGGGCGCTCTTGGCAAGCCCTTGCGCATGGTTTGTTGCGTTTACTCCCCCCACTTGTGATTGCCGACATGGGAGCGGGTGAGGGGACGCTCTCCCAGTTGCTAGCCAGAACAGCCAAAAAGGTCATTGCGGTCGATAACTCGTCTAAGATGGTTGAATACGGTTCACGCTTGGCAAAAGAGAACGGCTTCACGAATCTGGAATACCGGCTCGGCGACCTCGAAGAGCCTCCGATCGAATCGGGCACCGTCGATGTCGTCCTTTTCAGTCAAGCCCTTCACCACGCGGCCCGCCCCCAGCGCGCCGTCGAGAGTGCCTTCCGGATCCTGAAGCCGAGAGGACGAATTTTGATCCTGGACCTTGCCAGTCACACCTACGAGCAGGCCAAGGAACTCTACGCCCATGTCTGGCTTGGGTTCTCGGGGGTAGAACTCCACGCCATGCTGGAGAAGTCCGGTTTCCGTGATCTGGAAGTCAGCGTTGTGGCGAGAGAGCAGTTGGCACCGAACTTCCAAACAATACTGGCTACGGGGATTAAGTCATGACCGGTAGTGGCTCATACCTTCTTCAAAATCCAAAGATCCCCACCGCCAATCTCGGATATTGACCGGAGATTTCCGGTCAGGAAGAGGTGACTACCTTTTCTTGAGCGGCTTCTCAAGTGCTTCAGCCCTGAGTTGGCTTACTGCATCGGACCAATCTGTGGCTGAGTCCCCATCCCATCCCATCTTGCGCCTGCGCTCCGCGATAAAATAAGCGCGAAGGGCGATGTCATTGTGTGCGATGACGGGTTCTTTGACCGGCTTTTTTGGCTCAAACGAGAGACTTTTCCTTAAAATGGATGAAGATGATTTGGCCGATCGTGTTTTCCTACCCGTTGACTTGGGCTTAACTTTTGTGCTGGGCTTTTTGGAGACGGTTTTTTTGACAGATGCGATTTTCCGTGGAGCTGTGGTGTCTGCCGCTATTGATTTGGTCTTTTTAGTTGCCATAAGTGTCTCTCCTTGAAAGCAAATGATATGCCTATTCGTGAAATTGCAGAAAGGTTTTTTATGCCCACTTAACGACTTTTGTTGTAATTTCGTTGTATGAAAGAGTTCCTCATCCGATGGATCGTCACGACCCTTGCTGTTCTTGGGGCCACATGGCTCGTGCCGGGAGTGAGTTGTGACAACAATGGTACGCTCTTGGGTGCGGCCCTCCTCTTGGGCATCATCAATGCCCTAGTGCGACCGGTTCTCCTTCTGCTGAGCCTCCCCTTCATCATTGTAACCATGGGATTCTTCATCCTGGTGATCAATGCACTCCTAATTCTCTTGGTTTCTAAAATCCTTCCCGGATTCCATGTGTCCGGATTTTGGAGTGCTCTTTTTGCAGGGATTGTCATCGGGTTCTTCAGTTGGATTCTAAGCAGTTTTTTCCGGGCCAGCGACGGTCGTGTCTACCCAGTGACCCATCATCCTGAGATCAAGCCTGTTGCGGGAAGGGTAGTGTCGGATAGCGGAAGGGATGAATAATCAGGAATTCAGGAATGGCAAAGGGATTGACCGGTAAGGAACTGGGTCCTCGTGACATGAACGTCGTATCCTGATTTATCAGAGTTGTGATTCCCTTCTTCGACCATACGCCTGCCGCTCCCAAGATCTGTGGCATCACAACGATTGATGACGCCTATGGGGTTATTGAGTCTGGAGCGGGAGCACTAGGCTTCAACTTTTACGCTCCTTCACCAAGATCTATCCTTCTTGCTTCCGATCTGGCATGGATCAGGAAACTCAAGGCTGACTATCCTGATGTCGCCAGAGTGGCTGTTGTGGTGAATCCTGATGAGACGCTCCTGAAGAAACTTTTGGAAACCCAAAGCTTTGATGCGATCCAGTTTCACGGTGATGAATCACCTGAATTCTGCTCCGTGGAAGGAATCCGTTTCCCTCATTGGATTAAGGCACTGCGAGTTCGATCCGAAGAGAACCTCCGGGCTGCATCCAACTTTCATACCCCTTTTCTGCTTCTTGATGCTGCCGTTCCAGGAACTTATGGAGGAAGCGGTCATACCATCGACTGGCGACTTGCCTCCCGGTTTGTTGATGACCATCCCGACAAGCGTGTGATCCTTGCGGGGGGGCTTACTCCCGAAAATGTCGCCGAGGCTGTTTCACAAGTACATCCCCATGCCGTTGATGCGGCGAGTGGTGTTGAGTCGGCCGCAGGTGTGAAGGATCCGCTGAAGGTGCGGGAATTTATCGCATCGGCGATGGCAGGCTGGAACGGAAAAGAAAGATTTCACATAACACCAGGGTGCAATGTTCGCAAAAGGGAAGGCCTGGGGTGAAAACGCCTGATTTATCTGCCGATCTTCCTGTAACAGGCATTCTCGGATCTGCTGTTCCTCGGACTTCTCGGCCCTTGGGCCTAGAATGATTACGCCGCGCCTTTTCCTGATTTAAAAAAATCCGATTAAGTGCATCCTGTACCGATGAGTAATACCTACCGCATCGCAGTTTTGGCCGGAGACGGCATCGGACCTGAAGTCATGGCAGAGGCCGCAAAGGTCCTCCGTGCTGTCGAGAAGAAGTTTGGTTTCACGATCAGGGAAACCCCCATGCCGGTCGGTGGAGCGGGGATTGATCAGACTGGCAAGGCTCTTCCTGCCGAAACCCTGAAGGTCTGTGAGGAGAGTGACGCGATCCTCTTCGGTTCTGTCGGAGGTCCCAAGTGGGAGAATCTGCCCCCCAACGAGCAACCGGAGCGTGCCGCATTGCTTCCGTTGCGCAAGCACTTCGGCCTCTTTGCCAATCTCCGTCCCTGCATCTGCCTTTCTGAATTAGCCCATGCCTCACCGCTCCGCCCCGAGTCGGTGGCCGGTGGTGTCGATGTTCTCTGCGTCCGTGAACTGACGGGCGGTCTTTACTTTGGCGAGCCGAAGTTTTTGAAAGACACAGGTGAGAACGAGGCCGATCCGATCGCTGTGGATACCATGGTCTACAAGAAGAGCGAGATCGTGCGCATTGCCCGCGTTGCCTTTGAGGCAGCCCAGGGCCGTCACAAGAAGCTCACCTCCATCGATAAGGCCAATGTCCTCCAGAATGGTATCCTTTGGCGCCGTACGGTGACTGAGATCGCGAAAGAGTATCCCGATGTCCATCTTTCCCATCTCTATGTCGATAACGCCGCGATGCAGCTCATCAAGAACCCGAAGCAATTCGATGTGGTGCTGGCCGAGAACCTCTTCGGCGATATCCTGAGCGACGAGATGGCCATGATCGCGGGATCGCTCGGCATGCTACCAAGCGCAAGCCTCGGTCTTTCGAAGGGTGAGTCACGCCGCTTTGGAATGTACGAACCGAGCGGCGGAACTGCTCCCGATATCGCCGGCAAGGGAATCGCCAACCCGATCGCCCAGATCCTGAGCGTCTCCATGATGCTTCGGCATTCGCTCAATGAAACGGCTGCAGCCGACGCGATCGATGCCGCTGTCCGCAAGGTAATTGCCTCCGGACTGCGCACTGGCGACATCTGGTCTGAGGGAACGACGAAGGTCGACACCTCTGCCATGGGAGACGCGGTCGCGGCAGCAATTGGCTAGAATCTTCCAGAGGGAAATTTCTTGCCAAAAGTGACTGGACACAGGCACTTTTCTTCATGGCAGCGACTCGCAACACCAACCCTGACGAGATATTCTACCGCGGGGCCGATTCTTTTTTCTCGGCCAATGCCGAGATTGGCCTGACTTTTGACGACGTTACGCTAGCTACCCTCTACTCGGACGTTCTGCCGAGCCAGACGCTCCTCGATTCGAGGCTATCGGATC
>WBXH01000042.1 GCA_008933015.1 Verrucomicrobiota bacterium
AATCCCACCCCAAAACAAACTATGAAAAAAACCCTCATCACATCGTTTTTCACGTTCGCACTTGCATTGTCAGCAATTGCTGGAAATTCCGTTCCCAATAGTGCGACAACTCCTTTTGAGGGCAAGATTGTCTGGAAAAAAGACGATGGTTCCAAGGTCACCTTGAAAAAGTCAC
This sequence comes from Verrucomicrobiota bacterium, assembly GCA_008933015.1. GTDB lineage: Bacteria > Verrucomicrobiota > Verrucomicrobiia > Chthoniobacterales > UBA6821 > UBA6821. Next base: position 176 of record WBXH01000042.1, read on the forward strand.
CAAGTGACCCAACCAGCACCGCGTTCATGGTAACTGCAGCCACTAAGGTGTCTGTTAGTGGAGAGGCCAAGACAGTTGCAGATCTTAAGGCCGGTTGGACCGCGAAGGTTACGCCAAAGGCAGGGACTCCTGCAGAGGCCGCCTCGATTGAAGTCTCAAAGTAAACCAGCCCTTTGCGAGCCTTTGTAACAAGGCTTCGAGATTAAAACCCCAACCTGAAACTTCGGGTTGGGGTTTCTTACTTTTACGCTGCCCCTTTCCCAGGCCATCCGTATTCATTCGAAAGATCAATTCTTCGAATCGTCCCGCCAAATCGGAAGAGTAATGCTATACCCACGGGAACGAGGGCGATCCCCATCAGGAAGACAGGGACATAACTGATCCGGCTCAACAGGGGAACCAGCCAGGTGCTGAAGAGAAGTACCCCGAGTACGGCGCTCATGCCGCTGATGCCAGCCACCGTCCCGACCGATTTCCCTGAGTAAAAGTCGCCCGGTAGTGTCTGGATGTTGTTGATCATGACCTGAAAGCCGCAGAGGACCAGCGCCATGGCCAACACGGCGATCCATGGCTTCCCGGCAAATGCCGCCAAAATGAACCCGGGGAGCGTCATCAGACCTCCTATGACGATGGCCTGCTTACGCGCCCGATCAACACTCCAACCCAGTTTCATCTTATGACCCGAATACCATCCACCGACGAGACTGCCGATCACTGCCCCGAGATAGGGAACCCAGGCGAACATCCCGATCTGCTTCACATCGAAACCGAAGCGCTCCGCAAGATAGATGGGAAGCCAATTGATGAAGAGCCACCAAATGGGGTCAATGAAAAATCGGGAGAGGAGGATGGCCCAGGTCTGCGGATAAGAGAGGGCCTGACGCCAGTTCAGACCGGGCGAGGACGCGTCGTTTGGAATGTCCCCCTCACTCGATGATCCCTCCGCAGATACCCCTTCGAGGATAAGAGCCCGCTCCTCCGGGGAAATCCAAGGATGACTTCGGGGGCCCGAGCGTGCCAAGCACCACCAAGGGATAATCCAGAGGAGTCCCAAGGCTCCGAGGACGGCAAACGTGGCCCTCCAGCCCAACCACAGATAGAGCATGGCGATCACCGGCGCGGATACCACGGCACCCAGCGAGGCCCCGGCATTGAAGATCCCCTGCGCAAGCGCCCTCTCGTGGCGGGGAAACCACTCGGCAACGGCCTTAGTAGCTCCGGGCCAGTTGCCGGCTTCGCTGAAGCCGAGCAATCCCCTCGCCATCAGAAGACCCGACATGCTGCGAACCAAGCCGTGAAGAGCGGCGGCCGTGGACCAGACCGCGATGGTGCAGACAAAGCCGATCCGTGTTCCCACGCGGTCGAAGAATCGCCCAGAAAATGCCTGTCCCAAGGCATAGGCAACCATGAAGAACGCAATGATGGTGGCATAGTCTTCCTTCGAGAGATGCGTCTCCTTCGACATCGCAGGCCACATCACCGAAAGGGAGGTCCGGTCGATGTAGTTGATGATGGTGGCGACCCCGATCAGCGAAATAATCAACCATCTCAGGCGTGCTCGAAGAACCATGGGGAAAAATGTTTTTGGGTGGCGATCTTTTTGGGACTCAATCCTGAGCGGGCAGGCTCAAGCCCCTAGCTCTAAGCTCTTATTCCTTGGGAAGAAAATCCTGCCGCATGGGGGAGAAGAGGTCGATTACCACCGAGTCCTCTATAGCCAAGGATCCATGCTCCACTCCCGAGGGAATGTAGTAGAAATCCCCCTCCCCGAGCACCCGGAACTCTTCGCCGATCTGCACCTGAACGGATCCTGATCGGACAAAAGCCGCTTGCACATGAGGATGGGCATGCAGGGCACCGACCGCCCCCTTTTTGAATTCCAGATAGACCGCCATGAGTTGATCCCCATAGGCCATGATCTTGCGTCGCACTCCGCCACCTAGATCCTCCCAAGCGATCTCCTCAAACCGGGTATAAAGCTGCTCTTTGTGCACGTACATCGGCGACGACTTATTTTTTGATGATTTTTGCGGGTCCATCCCAGGAGAAGGTCTCCTCTCCCGCCTTCACCGAGTGCTTCGTAGCGGGGTCGGGTGAGTCGTTGGCGATCAAGACCGTCCATTGGATCTTCCTTTCGCCAATGACTCTAACGACAGTCCCCTCCTTCGTGGAGGCGAGCACCGTCACGCTTCGGATGACGGGCGAACTCCCGGACGTGCTCTCCTTGGAACCGTCAAAGGAGCCGTGGGGTTCGATCGCAGAAGCAAAGACATGGTTGGTGGCTTTCTGGCGCATAATCATCGCCGGTTCATGGCGCAGGTTGAAGTTGGGATCATTTGCGCCTGTCCTGGTGAAGGCAACCCTCGTGGAGGGATCCGCTGCGGAGGTGATTGTGTAGTAGCGGTTCCCATCGAGCCAGGTGAAGCTGAGCGATTCGCCGTGCTCCTTCATCGCTCCCTCGGACTCCACCCAGAGGTGCTGGTAGCCGTTGACCTCACCGAGGGGATGCTGTTCTCCCAGGTGAGGGGTCAGTTGCAAATTGCTTTCCATGAACTGCCCCATGAAATGGAATGGGTAGTCGTACAGATGCTCTTTCTCCGAGGAGAGCAGGAAGACGTCGAGGAGGACAGGATGATCGAGTACCTTATCCCTCACCATGGCCACAGTTCGCCTCATGGCGACCCCGGGCACCGCCGTGGTATCTGTGGCGCTCATGACCTGGAAGTCGGGATCCTTGGCATAGAAGAATCCCCTGTCTGAGTGGAGGGCCTTGGCCGCATTGTAATTGCCGCGGTAGTGGGAGGATTCATCCACGACGACCGTATTGTGAGCGATGGTCTGCTTGGCGTAGGAGTTATTCTCCGGAAGGTAGCGGCCCCCATACTTCTGCTCCACGTTCACGAACCGGACGGATCCATAATCGGTAAGGATTTCACGGCCCTGATCGTAATACTCAAGGGCGAGTTTGTCATAGTGACCATGCCCCATGCCGAGCGATGTGTACTTCAAGACGGCGACCGAGAGATATTTACCCAAACCTGAACGAAGGATTCCGAGCCCTCCCCCACTACCATCAGGGCCATCGGAATACTCAACACTCGCATAAGGAAAAGGGGGAGGATTTGGAGTTGCGGTGAGGCCCAAGGCCACGATCTGTCCCGCAAGATCCAAGGAAACCCTCCCTTCCGACAGCACGACGGAGAGCAGGGAGGGATCGTGTCCGTAGCGGGCATAGGCTTCGTTCAACGGGAAGATGACGGATCCGCTCCGAAAGTTCATTTCCTTCATCGAATCATTTAGCGGGAAAAAATTCCCATCCGAGTCGGTCTGCTGTAAGAGAGCAAAGAGAGACTTCTTGAGGATCTGATCATGCCGCTCGAACACCTTGAGCTCCGGTTGGTTATTCTGGATGACCTCGGCGAAGATGAAAAACGGCATGAGTGCGTAGCGGGCGTAATACGGCCCTTCGCAATAATAACCATCGGGAGAGAACAGCTCCTCCATCTGGCGGAAGAACCCCGCGGAGCCGTCCATCTTGGATCCGTAGAGGGCCTTTTTCACGATGGTCTCGTCACCCATCACGTAGCCGGCCATGCCGACCGCCGACACAAACCAAGTGGCATGGTTGTGCATGATGTTGAATTCTTTTCCATGGACCTCACTGATGAACTGCACCATGGGCCGGAAGATGTTCGTTTCAAACCTACTCCTCTCTTCAGGAGTTAAGGTATTATAAATGCAGTCGTAAGCCTGACTCACATCAACAAGCCAGTTTGCCTCATTGAGCGGTTGCCAGAAAAGTCGACCGGGACTGTTCTCCTTGGAGGCAGGATGCACTCCAAGCGTCGGGTAAAGAGCGGCGTAACTCTCCAACCGAGACTTCACAAAGGCGGCATAGCGGGAATCCCCCGTCACCTGATACAGGAATCCGGCATTCCTCATTTCGGACTCGTTGCGGGCATGCCGCTGCTGGGTTGGTCCGGAGGCATCCTTTGGCACCGGGACATCGGGAGGGTCATTCAACACCTTCTCGAGGGAGGCTTTCGTGTCCGCCAAGGCCGCATCAAAGAGGGGCGCCTTGCCGAGGTTGGTACGGATTGAGTCAACCCCATCGGGGGTGAGCATCAGACAGGGGTGCTTTGCAGGTGCTAATGCAGGCTGAGCAAGGGAGGCCGATCCGTCAGCAGAGACGGGGTTTGTATTATTGCCCCTGAGTGGAAGAACCCCCATGGCAAGGGGGGAAAAAAGGGACGCCAGCGCGAGGGCCAGACCAATCTGTTTATGAATCATCGTTCCGGGGGGGCGGAGTTTTTCGTCTTACGAGAAGAAGATGCCTCCGTTGATTTCAACCGACTCGCCGTTAATGAAGGACGATCTGGGCGATGCAAGGAATGCCGTTAACTCCGCGACTTCCTCAGAAGTTCCTTCACGGCCGACAGGCGTCATGGAGGCGACGCGCTCGCGCACCTCGGGCTTGGTGAAAGTGTCGTGAAATTTGGTAGCAATCATGCCGGGCGACACGCTATTGACCCGGATCCTCCGGGGAGCAAGCTCCTTAGCAAGAGCGCGTGAGTAGTTCGCCACACCGGCTTTCGCCGCCGCATAGGCGCTGGCCCCTGGACCGCCGCCGTCACGACCGGCTTGGGAAGAGAAGTTGACGATCACCCCCCCATCGGGCATCAGCGGCAAGACCGCCTTGGTTACAAGAAAGACGCTCTTGAGGTTTAGATCGATCACGGAATTCCAATGCGACTCATCCATCTCCAGGATGGTTTTGCGGGCAATCAGACCACCCGCAACATTCACCAAGATATCGATCCGACCTCCGAATTCCTCGGAGACCTTCTCCACAACTCGGGCGATGTCTGAAGCGATCACCACGTTTCCTTGCACCGCAATGGCCCGCCCACCCTTGTCGGTGATCTGACGGACAGTCTTCTCAGCCTCCTCGAGGTTGGATCGGTAATTGACAGCGACGAGGGCGCCGAGCTCGGCAAGTCGAATCGAGACAGCCCGACCGATGTCGCGCGCACCTCCTGTGACGAGGGCGATTTTTCCAGAGAGTTCGTTCATGGTTGTACTCATATGGTTGGGGGTGAATTGTTCGGGATTACTTGTCAGCCTTCTTACCGTCAAAGTAGTCCATCAGTGCGAAGGCACGCTCGTTGACTGGCTTCATCATGTCGAGGAGGGTCTGGTAGGGTTGATAGTCCATGTTCACGATCCCCTTGTTGGAGTCGAGGTTTGAGGGATCCTCCTTGGCGGAACGGGGATCGTTGTCGGCATAGCGGAACCAGTGCCACCCGACGCAATCCTTGGAACGCAGAAGGGCTAGGGTAAAGTTCTGGTAAAAAAGCCCTCTCTCCTTCTGAGTGTGGACGAGGAATCCAGCGCCGCTCTTGTTCCCAAGCCCGGAGTCCATCGCCTTGGCATAGTATTCTGTAATCAGGATCGGACGTCCCGATTCTTTGGTCCAGGTGCCGATCTCATCCTCACTGGGAGTCCATGTGTTATACCAGTTCACCGAAACAACGTCGCAATAAGGACCGCAGGCTCGGAAGACCTCGGGAACGGGCCGGTCTTTTCCGAAAAAGCGGGACCCGAGGAAGAGATGATTCGGGTCGTGCCGCTTAATAGCGGCTGAGACGATGCGGTAGTAGCGCTCGAGCACGACCTTGGTAAAGTCCTTTTCATCCTGAAGCGTGACTTGGGCCGCCGTGGCATCCTTGCCATGACGCTCCCTTAGCCAGGCCATAGCTGCATCATGACCCGAGTCTCCCTCGGGAAGCTGCAGGTAGTTGACAAGTTTCCCCATCACGAAGGTGAGCTCGTTGTCGCTGAAGTAACCGAGGAGGTAGGGGTCGCCCGCATGGGGTTCGATCTTCTCCTTCGCATAGTCTTCACAAAAGGCCTCGAACTTCGGGTGAAAGATAGGCACGCAATCGTTCTGAAACTTCATGTGTCCCGTTCCCATCCTTGCCCCAAGCTCGTTCTTAGCAAAGGTGGACATGAAACTCAGGATGATCGTGTAGACGGGTCGGTCCGAGGTCTTAGAAAGGAGTGCGTCATCCGACCATCCCCCCGTTCCGTTGAAGGAGTACTTCTTCAAGAGGGCGGTTGTCTCCTTGGCCCAGTTGTCCAAGTTGCCGAATTTCACCTGAAGGGCCTGCTTTGCCGCCGCCCCCTGATTCGGCCTTACGCCAGCAACGGCGATGTCGTAATATTCATGACCCTCCGGATCAATGAACATCCAGCGATCGCCCAATTTCTCAACGCGGAAATATCCGTTTGCAGTGTGAGTGCGGGCCAAGAGGCCACCGTATTTATCGAAACCGGCATCCGCAGGCAATGCGGTGGCTCCGGGCCACTGATCGAGGGCAAGCGTGGCCCGGGGCTTGTACTCTTTCTCCTTCTCGCCGACAGCTTGAATGATGATCTCCTTGTCGGGCAGGGGTCTTGCACCGGAAGATTTGCTTGCGGTGACAGCATCCTGCGCAGAGACATTTGCTAAAAGGACTGTAAGAAAAACAATCGAGGGGGTACTGAATCTCATAGGGGGGTAGGAGCTTTGCTTTTTTTTGCAACGATTCTGCAATTACTCAACGATATACAATAATCTCTGCTGAAAGCCACTCCAATGGTTGATCTTCGATCTTCTCTCCTTGCTGACGGAAGTCGCGGGAGAGAATGAGTGAGTATTGTTTTTTTGCACCCGTACGGTTGAGAGAACGGGTGACTTCAACCAGCGTGTCGCTTTCGTCGGGGTTCACCGTAAAACCTCCGATCAGGTCCAAACCTCGGCCCAATCCCTCGACGTTCAAACCGCTTTGCACCTCGGGAGGAAGCGGCTTCCGAGAGATAGGGAGTAAAACTGCCTGACGTTCGCCGGGCAGGAAAGTCTTCTCGGTCAGATAAAGATGAATCGGAACCGAATTGGAATTTCTAGAGCGACTCTTGAGTCGGAGAAAGAGCGACTCCTTCTTTGATCCATCAATCGGAGGGAAGGTCAAGAGGGTGAGAGAGCGTTCTTTTCCCCCGGTCAGCAGCTTTCCTTCACTCGTGGAGCAAGAGCCTATCGTCCCAATGACTTGAGGCAACGTGGAGGCAACCGGGCGGGCGGAGAGGAGCCCCACCGATTCCGAAGGAAGCGGCACGATCACTCTTCCTCCATCCGCTTCCGCCTGAAGAATCGCGGTGGTGCCGAACGTCTCTTCGGTAACGCTCTGGTAGGTAAGAAGGTGTCCGCCTTTCAGCGGCGGAAGCTTCAGTTGGACAGCAGACTGAGCGACGGAGTTGGTTCTAGCTAGCAGGACTTGAAGCACACCATTCTTGAGCGTGGCGGCGCTTCTGATCTCGTCCGTTGCTTTCGTGGCCAGGAGTTCACGGCTTCCTGTCAAAGCACTGGCGGCGAGCCTGATCACCTCGGCGGCTCGGGTCGTGCCCGTAATCTCTGGAATGGGGCCTGACTCGTTGACTTGGTGGATCCCGTTTTTCTTTACCTGATTGTTCTCGGGATTCACGCTCAGGGTCAGGCGGAAAAAATAGACCTCGTCCAATCCTGACCCTGCGATGACCGTGGCCATGGATCCCAGGGCGGAAAACTCCTTGGGGGAATCAAGCGTGGTCGGAAGTTTTGAAAAGTCCTTGGCCGTATGCACGTTGTACTCGGACATGATGATCGGAAAGGGCCTCCCTCCATTGGCTTCGGTCACCTGGTTTCTGAGTTCCGTCAACTGCGTCAAGAAGTTCGCCGGTCTGACGCTGTACTGTTGATAAGCGTATTGCTGGAACTGGGAATACGCCGGGTCTGTTTTACCATCCAAGCGGATGTGGCGGTCCCTCATGCTGAGACGACCCCAGCCTATCTGAGAATCCCTCGTATCGGGCTTTCCACGGGATTCAAAGGCCTTGATGCTGGCCGTACAGGGAGCGGAGATCAGGGGATCGAGTTTCTTGCCAGTAACTTTGGAGACATCTTCCAAAGCCGCCTGAATGGCATCCGAGCCGATCCTGAGGCGCACCGAGTATTCAGCTTGGGTCAGCTTCATGCTTGCAGCATGGTCCGGTTCGTTAAAGAGCTGGAAACGGCAAACGTCGTGCCGACGGGCCAACTGGTAGGCCTGCGCGTAGTAAGCCGACCAGAATTTCCAGGCGGCCGACCAGTCCGTTTGTCCTTCGGGTCCGAGAAGCTTGAAAGAGAACGGGCAGGTGATGGTGGCCAAGAGTTCAATCTCATCATGACGAAGGGCATCAAGGGACTCGCCCGCCGTTGATTCGGGATGCTTCCATAACTTAGGCGTCTCGGCCTCGGCATTGTCCCGAAGTTTTTTTATCAGGAGCATCAGCTCCACCTCGGAAGCAATGCTGGGGCCTTTTGATTCTCCAGGCTTAACCCCCAGACGCAGCCGTACGCCATTGACCCCGAGGGCCCTCACCCATTCGGGGAATGCCGATTCTCGCGGCATCTCTCCCGTGTTGATGCCGATAACGGATGGAGTATGCCCGATTACCTTTTCGCTGATAATAACGGATTCCGAGGCTGCCAGTCCTTGGATGGAGATTAAGCAAAAACCGATTCCTGACAGCGAGCAACCCAGTGGCCGGAAGTGCCGCTTCACTACGAATTACCGAGATGTTTCTTCAGGAAGGCAATGACCTCGGGGCCGATATCACGTTCCAGAGGCTTCTTGGCCTTGGCAGCAGCGTACTTGAAAGAGAAGGTGTGTCCGGCTTTGTCGAGATAGATGACTTCCGTGACAGCTCCAGCCTTGATCAGGGCGTCGTAGAGACTCTGGGATTGGTCACGATCAACAGTCGTGTCCCTCTTTCCTTGGAGAATAAGTGTCGGAGGGACATCCTTGCGCACATACGTGATTGGTGAGGCCTTCTTCCAGTCGCTATCAGTCTCCCCAAAAATCTTTTTTACTTGGGAATCTACGCCCCTAAGTTCCAGGGGATTCCCATCCTTATCCGTCTTTTTCCGGTTCCCAATATCGGTGACCCCGTACATATCGATCACGGCGGAGACATTGTCTGCAAAATCGGGATAAGGGGATGTCGGCGCTAGAGAAGCATCGCCGGAGGTGTAACCAACCATGAGAGCGAGGTGACCACCTGCCGATCCTCCAAGGACAGCGATCTTGTTCGGATTGATTCCGAGTTCCTTCGCGTGGGCTCGAAGATAACGGATGCCGTTTTTGCAGTCCTGAAGATTGATGGGGTATTTCCCGGCGGACTTCAGGGCGTAGTTGATGCTGGCGGCAACGAATCCATTTTCTGCAAGGGTGGTGCCAATCTCCATCTCACGGGCCTGACGCTTGTCTCCACCTGTCCAGCCCCCCCCATGTATTAAAAGAACAGCTGGGGAGAGCGTTCCTGCAGGACGGTTTTTGGGGATGTAGAGGTCCATTTTTTCCTTTCTACCCTCGGGTAGGTAGGAGACATCTCCGCGAGTCTCAACACCGGCAGGAGGATTGAGAAACTCGGTGGCTTCGGGCGTAGAGGTATCGGAGGCAGCTGAAGCTGTTGATGGGTCTGGAGATTGGACCGGGGCTGTAGCCTCGGGACTCTGTGACCATGCAGAGCATGTAGACAGTAACAGGATGACTGGCAGAGCAAGGGATGATTTCATGAATTGAGGAGATTAAGGGAATTACAGGTCGGTGATTGGTTGGTGTCGTGGAACAAGGATCTTCATGATGCCCCAAGCCGTGAGATAGCTGAGGGAACAGATCACAAACATGATGAAGTAGGCGTGCTGGGGGGTGTCCTTGAACGTGTCGGTCAATGTTCCCGAGAGTTTGAGGATGATCACCCCGCCAAGACCTCCCGCCATGGCACCGATGCCTGTCACCGACCCGACGGATTTCTTTGGGAACATGTCCGAGACGGTAGTGAAGAGGTTGGCCGACCACGCTTGGTGAGCTGCGGCACCAATGCAGATGATGGCAATGGCAAAAGTTGATGCAAGTTGGCCGAAGTGGCTGACATTCGCGAAATACTGGGTGGTCAGCACGCTCAGCGGGCAGAGGGCTATCAGGAACATGGCTGTCATGCGTGCCTGATAGGTCGGCATCCCTCGTTTCATCAACGTCAGGGGAATGCTGCCTCCGTAAATACTGCCGATGATTGCCACTCCGTAGACGATGAACGTTGGGATCATCACTTCGTGCTTGGTCATGCCGAACTGCTTCTTGAGGTAATCAGGTAACCAGAAAAGATAGAACCACCAGATGCCGTCAGTCATGAATTTTCCAAAGAAGAAAGCCCAGGTCTGAGGATATCCGAGCACTCCTGTTTTTGGAGCGTCGCCAACAACTCCCGATCTCGTGGATCCCTCCCGGATCGCCACGATATCATGCCAGCGGCGGGTCAAAGCCGAGAGACTTGCAAGAAGGGCAATCGCACCCGTCGTTCCATAGAGAGCAATGGCCGTCGTGTGATTCAGGCTCGGGAACATCGTCGAGATAAAGTAAATGAAAAGACCCAGGAACAGGATCATGACATGAAGCCCGATGCACCCAGCGAGCGACATCCGGCCAGAAAACGAAAAGAGAGTCAGGGAGAACCTCTTCCCTGTGCGATCGTCTTGAGCAATCTGCCCCTTGCTCTCGTCCTGATCAGCATTGATGTAATCATACTCCGCCTTCGAAAGACGCTTCTCCTTTGCGGGCGGATTGTAGAGCCAGAACCAGAAGATCAGCCACAAGAAGCCGACCGCACCGGTGAGGATGAAGGCCATCTTCCAGCCATGCTCGTCACCGAAATGAATGAGGCACCAGGGAACAAAGAGCGCGGCAATCATGGCCCCCACATTGGATCCCGAATTGAAAATGCCCGTCGCCAAGGCGCGTTCACTTTTTGGGAACCACTCG
>WBXH01000043.1 GCA_008933015.1 Verrucomicrobiota bacterium
GAGATATAACGATCTAATCAATCGATATATAATCACGCTCTCGGATGGGCTGCATCGTATGCACGCTTGAGGCGATCAGTGGTCACATGGGTGTAGATCTGGGTCGTGGTGAGGCTAGCATGTCCGAGCAGTGACTGAACGCTTCTAAGATCAGCTCCATTATCCAGCAAGTGAGTGGCAAAAGAGTGACGGAGTTTGTGAGGACTGAGCGTTGATGGAAGTCCGGCGGCCTGGACATACTTTTTCAACAGGAGCCAGATCGATCGGTGTCCCAGTCGCTTGAGGCTTTTGTTCAGAAAAAGGGGGCCACTTTGCACGTTCGCCTGATGGCGGTAATGTGACAGGGCTTCCAGCGCAAGTCCTCCTACAGGGACGATTCGCTCACGCGACCCTTTTCCCATCACACGCACCGTCTCCCCGATCGGATCAAGATCCTTTACATCAAGGGAGGCAAGTTCAGCAAGACGTAGTCCTGAGGAGTAGAATAGTTCGAGGATTGCGGCATCACGGAGATGCATCCACCCTGGTGCCTGTTTTGACTTTATTTGTACGATAGGCTGATCGAGCAGTACGCTTACCTGAGGCATGGTCAGGAACTGGGGTAGCTTTTTCTCGAGTTTTGGGAGGGAGACAAACTTTAGGACATTTGAAGGAAGAACATCCTGCGCCGTCAGATAATTGAAAAAGCTGCGCAAGGCCGAAAAGGTGAGGCGGATCGTCGCGCGGGAGCGCCCCTTTTTCATCATCTCAAAGAGGAATGCCCTGAAATCATCGGCTGTTGCATGGTTCCAAGCCAGTTGAGGGCGGAATTTTTGAAACTGTTCTAGTGACTGGCCGTATGCTTTGAGCGTTTGAAGGGAATAGTTTTTACCCTCACCTAAATGCTCCAAAAACTCCTCTTTGAGGAGATCGGAAGGGACCGGCGTTTCCAATTTGTTAAAGGAATTTCTTGATGGGGAGCGGCGGCTCATCGTTTCCGAAATGTAAACAAGCCCAGCTACCGTTAGCAAATTCTGTGATCGCCATGACATGGAATCTTGGAAAATGTAGGAATGATGACTGGGCCACTTTTTACGATAGGATTCCTCCGGAGGGGGTATTCCCCAACCGGAGGTGTAGAGGTCTATCTCAAGGGGTTGGCAGAAGGTTTGCGCAGGGAGGGACATCGTGTCGTTCTGCTTGGCACTGAGGAGTGGCCTATGGAGGAGTGGCCCGGGGGTGAGATTCTCAGGTGCAATGGACAATCTCTCTCCAAATATAGTGCTGAAGTGGCGAAACTGAGGGATTCCTCAGGGATCTCCTTTGACGTGATTCTTTCGGTCGAGAAGGTTCCTGGTTGTGATCTCTACCGAACAGACGAGGGGCTCCATGCTGCGTGGCTAGAGCAACGTTCCAAGTATATGAATCCTTGGGCCAGGATCTTTCAGAAAATCAGTCCTAAGCACTTGGAAAAACTGAGATTGGAGAGGGAACTCTTCACTGCTTCCTCGACGAGGCGAATTATATCTCTCTCCGATAAGATCAGTCGTGAGATCAAGAACCTCTATGGCTATCCGAAAGAAAGGATTACCCTCATTCGCAACGGTGTTCCCAGCAGGGCCCCAACCAAATCAGATGAACGATTGAAGGCCCGCGTGGACATCGGCATTCCAGTAGAAGAACAAGTGGTTCTCTTTGTGGGAACAGGTTGGGAACGTAAAGGCCTCCGTTTCGCGATTTCCGCAGTCGAGAAGCTCAATGCAGAGGGGTATCCGAATGTGAAGCTTTTCGTCGCGGGGAAGGGGGATCGCAGACGATATGCCTCACCCTGCATACGGTTTCTAGGAGGAGTTTCGAAGATGTCTGCGGTTTACGATGCCGCTGATATTTTTCTCTTTCCTACCCTCTTTGATCCTTTTCCCCTAGCTACCCTCGAGGCGCTGAGTGCTGGATTGCCCGTCATCACGACGGCTGCCAATGGCGTCTCAGAAATCATGACTCCCGGAGTTCACGGGGAGGTAATCGCCGAGTCCTCGGATCTTCAAGCGCTTTCCAGTGCTCTTCAAAAATGGTTCGGTATCCTGAAAGATCCCGCTCGATCGGATCAGGCCCGCTCAGACTGTGCAAAGCTGGCCTCGAAGCTTACCTTGGATAAAAACCTCAGGGAGACGCTTACCGTGATCAGCGAAGTGATCGCGGAGAAGAAGAACTAAAAACTGAACCGCGGGATCGTTTCGCACTAAACAACCCGGTCCACAGTGACCTCGACGACCATTTTACGAGTTCCCTTGCCCCGGAAGGTGCCTCCAACAGGTCTGATGTCGCTGTAGTCACGGCCAACAGCCAGTTTCACGTAGCGGGTATCAGTTTCACGGCGGTGCGTAGGATCATATCCCTTCCAGCCATATCCAGGAATAAAAACCTCGAGCCATGCATGGCTGGCCTCAATTTCCCCTGGAAGGCGGTTCTTGTTAAGGAAATATCCACTGACGTAGCGCGCCGGGATGCCATGAGTCCGGCAGAGTCCAAGCATGAGGTGGGCGAAATCCTGGCAGACCCCCTGCTTCTTCTTTACGACCTCGACGGCTCGTGTGTTCACGTTCGTTGAGAGTGGTGTATACTTATAGTTTCGATGAATGTGTTCTCCGATTGCCACCGTATCCGGCCAGATGTCCGTGACCCCAGAGGGAAGAGCATCAACGGCTTCTCGCCAGACATCCGCCTCAAGGGATACGAATTCCGAGCTATGGAGGAAGTCGAAAAACTGCTCTTTCATCGGTGATGCAGAGATTGCATCGGGTCCGGCAACAGGTATTGGTCCACGGCTTTCCGGGAGTGTCTGGACACTGGAGATGGCCTGAACCTCAAGTGACTCGTGCGGTTCGGGCACATCAAAGTAATGGACGCAGTTCGCGTAGAAGTCCGGATAATCCCGGACGGGGGAGTTGGGATTAATCTTGAAATGAAAATCGCGGCACTGCTGAAGTGAGTCGCTGACCGGTTGGAGTCGAGCCTCGTTGAAACTGTCCTTGACATGCCCCTCGTAGGTATAACGCGTGAGGTGAGAGATGTTGAGAAGCAGTGGCTCTGTCCAAGGAAGTTCCTTACTTCCCGTGCTGGCATTATCTGTGAAAATCATGGCTATTGCTGCTGCATCTGCTGCTGTTGAAGGAAGATCTCTGATTCGAAATCAACCGGTGGATGGTACATGTATTCCTGATAAATATGATCATCGAGGTTATCGAGTGTTGCCTGTACCTTTTCCAAGAACTGATGAAGTCCGCTGTTAAGAATCTCATCGATGGTCAGGAAGTTCAGGTCGGAGAGTAACTTCCCGAAAGCCCGCTCTTCATCGCTCTTGTATTCACGACGTTCCTTACCGCTCAGCCGGTGCAGGTCTTCGTCGAGATGACGCATGCAGGACATGATCGATCTTGGAAAGGTGGTGGAGAAGATCAGGAACTCGGCTACTTTTTTTGGCAGGATATCTTCCACATGAAAGCGCCGATAAGCTTCAAGTGCGCTTGCAGAGCGGAGGATGGCTTGCCATTGGGCTGTATCGATAGCTCCACCCACATCGGCCACGCTGGGAAGGAGAATATGATACTTGATATCCAGAATGCGGGTGGTCTTGTCCGCACGCTCGAGGAACTTGCCCAAGTTGATGAATTCGTAACCTTCGTTGCGGGTAAAGGTCGATCCGGTGAGGCCCTGGAAGAGGTGGGAGTATTTCTTGATTTGCTCGTAGAACTCGTGGGCACCTGTCTGCCAGACCTCCCTTGCGTTCTTCGACTTGAGGAAGAGGTAACACTCGTTGAGGGTCTCAAACATTTCCAACGAGATTTGGTCACGCACCTGGCGGGCGTTTTCACGGGCTGAAAAAAGGCACGAGATAATGGAATTGGGATTCTCTTCACGGAAGGTCAGAAACTCAGTGACTGTCTCACTGTCAGCCTTGTCATAGAGCTTGAAAAAGGTCTCCTCGTCTCCGGCCGAGCAGAGGATGGGCAACCAATGATCCTTCAGTTGTTGGTCATTAAGATCAGAAAAATCGAGCATCAACTGAAGGTTTACGTCCAGCAAGCGGGCGATATTTTCGGACCGCTCGATGTAGCGGCTCATCCAGTAGAGGGAGTTGGCCACTCTGGAGAGCATAACCAGATTATCGCGCCGGTTTGAAATCGGCTTCTGGTTTGTGGAAATCGTCAGTTCACTCATGAATTGAAAAATATAATTCCTCGGGTCTTAAGGTTTAAAGGGTCTGAAATCTTGAGCCTTAGGAATCGCCGTTGAGTACCCATGTGTCTTTTGAACCGCCACCTTGGGAGGAGTTCACTACAAGTGATCCTTTGCGCAGGGCGACACGGGTCAGCCCGCCTGGAGTCACGGAGATATTTTCTCCATAGAGAATATAGGGGCGGAGATCGACATGACGCCCCTCGAGAGTGCCTCCCTCGTCGCTACTGCACCATGTGGGATGACGTGAGAGCGAGATCGGGTGTTGGGCGATAAAATTGCGCGGGTTTGCCCTGATCTGATCCCGGAAAGTTGAAATTTCTTTCTGTGTGGCCCAAGGGCCCATGAGCATGCCGTAGCCCCCCGCCTCATTGGCCGATTTAACGACCAGCTTTTCCAAATTATCGAGGATGAAGAGCCGATCCTCGTTCTCACTGGCCAGGAAGGTATCGACATTCGGCAGGATCGGCTCCTCCCCGATGTAATACTTGATAATCTTCGGCACGAAGTAGTAGACCACCTTGTCATCGGCCACTCCAGTCCCGATGCTGTTGGCTAGGCTCACATTGCCGGAGCGGTAGGCATTGACGAGGCCTGGAACTCCGAGCAATGAATCGGGACGGAAAACGGTGGGATCAAGGAAGTCATCGTCGATCCGGCGGTAGATGACATCGACCGGAACGAGTCCGGAGGTGGTACGCATGTAGACACGTGCATCACGGACAACAAGGTCGCGACCCTCGACGATCGGGATTCCCATCTGTCGAGCAAGGAATGCATGCTCAAAGTAGGCGCTGTTGAAGACTCCCGGAGTCAGGAGAACGACGTTTGGCTGGGAGCTTGGCAGCGAGGCAGGGGCTACATACTGGAGGACTTTGCGGAGTTCCGCCGAGTAACTATCGACCGGGTGAACACGCGCGGAACGGTAGAGATCGGGAAAGGCCCGCTTGAGGGCGGCGCGGTTCTCAAGCATGTAGCTGGCCCCTGAGGGACAACGCAGATTGTCTTCAAGGACCAGGTAATTACCCTGCCGATCACGGATGAGATCAGTTCCGCAGATGTGGATGTAAATGTCCTTGGGGACATTGAAACCCATGAATTCCCTGCGGAAATGTTTGGCTCCCAAGATATAGTGCGGCGGGATAATCCGATCCTTCAGGATCTTCTGATCGTGGTAGATGTCGTGGAGAAAGAGATTGAGTGCCGTGATGCGCTGAATGAGTCCCTTCTCGATCCTCTGCCACTCGGTGTCAGGGATGACTCGCGGCATGAGATCGAATGGAAAGATGCGCTCGGTCCCCTGATCATCGTTGTAGACGGTGAAGGTCACACCGCTCCGCATGAAGGCAAGGTCCACAGCTGTTTGCTTGCGCCGGTGTTCGGCTGGATCTAGTGCCTTAAGTCGGTCGGCAACCTTCTGATAGTGTGGTCGTACTCCTCCCTCTTCACGGAACATCTCGTCAAAAAAATCTTCCGTCTTGTAGTCGTCTGTCAGCATGGGATGGGGAATTTGTGATGGTGTTGCCTTGAGTAAGCAAAAGATAAAAGCAAATATCAGGCCAAAATGCTATCTTGTGGGGACCTCAGTGTTGCAGAAGCAACTCCTTGATCTTCAATTGATAGTTATCCCGGGCATTGAGAGCACGCAGGCATCCATGACGGTCGATCAGCCAGAGTGTCGGGAGCGCATTGATCCCAAGGCGTCGAGCCATGCTGGATTGCCACCCTTTTCCGTCAAATGCCATGGGCCAGTCGATATGAAGGGCTTTTGTTGCCGCCGTGAGATCTTTTTTATCCTGATCGAAGCTCACTCCGATAACTTTAAGGCCGGGTATTTCTGAGGCATAGGTGGCAAAGTCGCGGATCCAAACCAGACAGGGAGCTGATTCTGCCGCCCAGAAGACAATGGCCACAACATCACCACGGTATTGGGAGAGGTCAATCTGTTCACCATGAGTGTCCTTAAAGCTGAGTTGGACAGGCTTACCCAGTTGATCCAGACGCCGCAGATCATCCTCCAACTTCATTTTTAAAGCTTCATCGCTCGATGTGATTCCAAGGGCTATTGCCTCGTTGATGAGTTTGCGTTTCTGTACTGGATCATTGTCACAAAGAACCGAGGCTTCGGCCAACAGTCGTGGAGCCCTTCGGTCGCTTGGAAATTCGTTTGAGAAAATACGGGCGCTGGTCACGGCACGTTCACGTCGCTGATCCGCATCATTGCCAAGATTCTGCCACTGCAGGGAGATCCTCCGGAACATTGTTTCCGCACGTTGAGTCGGATCGGAAGCCTGCTTTTCAAGCTCCATCAAGCGCACAAGTGCCACATTGACTGCTCTGGGATCCGGTTCGAGGGAAGCAAGCCGTGCTCTAGCGACTTCGAGTCTCACCTTTGATTCATAGGAGTGGGAGTCATTTGGGAAATCCTTGAGGAACGACTCATTGGCCCTGATCTGCTGATTGAAGTGGGAAGCCATGGCTGATTTTGCCTTGCCAGGGTCTGACGAGAGTTTGGTAACGGGAAGATCCAGTGCTGTCACCTCGGCCCAATCCGCGTGACCCTTAGGCAGTATGCCTCCAATAAGGGCAATAATCAGGAAAGCTGAGCGACGATTCATCGGATGTTTTGGGAAGGGGCAGGATTTGCTTTGAGGGTCATGTAGACAGGGCAGTGATCACTCGCCTCGTTCCAAAACGAAGGGCGACAGATTCCACATTGAGACGGCTCCATGTCGCTTTCAAGCTTCTTGGAAACCATCAGGTAATCGATGCGCGAATAGACGTCGGCGTATGCCCAGAACTCCGTCCAAAACTCACCCCGATCATCAGTCAGTGGGAGTGCCTTGAGGCTGTCAGGCCATTCCGGTTTTCCCATGATTTCCCAGATCGTCTTCTCGTTCTTCGTGTCGTTGAAATCTCCCATTAGGACAAGGCGCGCCGATGGGTCCGTGCGCAATATATCGCGGACATAGCGCCTGAGATATTGAGACTCAGCCAGCCGCATTTTAGCCTCATCGTATTCAGCGACTTCGAGCTTGGCTTTCAAATGGACGCAGAGGATGCGAATCCGCTTTCCGGGGTACGGCTCAACCGTGACGTCCAGAATACCCCGTGGGCTGTGAAGAGTGATGCCGTTTACCCGTAGTGGCATGTCGTTCTGCGAATGGTTCTCCACGATAGGAATGTGGCTCAGAAGGGCGACGTGGCGGGTAGTGTCGGCGGCTTCGAGGTATTCTGAATAAGGAAAATCAAGGCCCTCCTTGCGTAGTCGACGCTGCAAGTCCTCAAACTGCCTGGGCTCCCCGATCTCTTCCAAGCCTATCACGTCGGGTCTTATCACACCGATCATGCGGACGACGGCGTTGCGTTCCCTCTCCGGTTTCCCGGCTTTCGCCCTTAGGACTCCATCGATCCGACGCGGCATCGTGATGTAGTTCTCCACATTGTAGGAAGCGATCCGAAATCCGTTCGTTCCTCCGCCATAAACGACACCGACGAATAAGAAATAACTAAGGACGATCCCCAGTGCAGAGATCGTCTTCATAAACTAGCTCCAACTCTCAGTCGATAGTAGCGATCTTATCTTCAGGAAGGTTTCTGCTCGTCCTTGATGGGAGCAGGTGATGTTGAAATTGACTCCGATGTGGCAGGAGCGGCGGCTGCGATCTCTGGATTGGAAACTGTATTCGTCTTTGAGACCTCCTTATCGAACTCATCCTTGGCTTTTTTAAACTCGTTCACGCTCTGGCCAAGGCCCCGTGCAAGCTCTGGAAGACGTTTCGCACCAAATAGAACCAAAACGATCACCAGCAGGATGATCAAGTCAGGTCCGCTCGGAATACCGAAGGCCAGCAGGGGATGAAATCCAGAATGAAGAGTGATATACTGCATACTTATTTCCTAACACTCTGGGGGCGTCATGCAACAAATCTTCACGTTTCGAGTGTTTCTTCCTGAATGAATTGGTGTCCTGTGAAGTCAAAAGAGGGAGGCATGACGAATGGTTGCCCAAGTCTCAGGCGCAGTTGTAGGATATAGCGATGAGTCGGGTGTTCTTTCTGATTGTTATGTTTTTGGGATCTGCTGATTTGGCCATGAGTAATAATGCTGGAGCAGATGCCGCTCCCAAGCAGAAGGGAATGCTCGATCGAATTCTCCATCCCGATACCAAGTCCAAGAGCCCCTACAACGATAAAATATACCACCCTTTGGGAAGTGTAAAAATGAAGGAGCTCAATACCAAGGTGTATTCCGGAACCAAGGAATTCGGATCAAAGTCATTCGCGACCAAGTCCTTTGACGGGATCAAAAAAAACTGGCTCGGACGTTTTATCTTTCCGGATAAAAACATCAAAGATTATCAGGTGAAATCCCTCGGTGGCCCCAAGAGCTTTCCAACCAAAGAGGTCGCGACGGGCAGTTACTCTGGCTTGGATAAGAAAAGCCCTTACTCGGCCCGTGATTCGTACGCCACACGCAACTACACACCGAAAGGTGCGACCCAAGGGGCCATTGATAACAATGAAAAGCTTCAGCAGGCGGTCAAAAAGGGTCTTACCATGGATGAGGTGAGGAATCTCCTCAACAAAGCGCCCTGATTCTGTTCACCTCAAGCTTCTATTTTTCAGTAAAGAACCCACATGATTGCTCCCGCTGACCAAATTGCCCCGCTCGTATCTGGATGTGCCCAAGTCCTCAGTGAGAAAGAACTTGCCGCCAAGTTGGCTCTTGGACGCCCTCTCAAGGTGAAACTAGGAGTGGATCCCACTTCACCTGACATCCATCTTGGGCACACGGTCGGTCTCTCGAAGTTGCGCCAGTTTCAGGAGCTTGGCCATGAGGCGGTCCTAATCATCGGTGACTTCACGGCCATGATCGGCGACCCGAGCGGTCGCTCGGCCACCCGTCCCCACCTCTCCCACGAGCAGGTGATGGAGCATGCCAAATCCTATCAGGATCAGGCGTTCAAGATTCTGGACCCCGAGAAAACCTCGGTCCGCTTCAATGGTGAGTGGTTCGGCAAGATGACCTTTCAGGATGTAATCAGGCTCAATAGCCGTGTCACTCTCCAGCAGATGCTCCAGCGCGAGGATTTCCGCGGGAGGATTGACAAGGCGCTCCCTGTGCGTGCCCATGAGATCCAGTACCCGATCATGCAGGGATGGGATTCGGTGGTGATCAAGGCTGATGTGGAACTCGGTGGCACCGACCAGCTTTTCAATATTCTTGTCGGACGTGATCTCCAGCACGAGGAGGGACAGCATCAGCAGGTGGCCATGATGTTGCCCATTCTGACCGGTCTTGACGGGATCCAGAAGATGAGCAAGAGCCTTGGTAATGCCGTCGGTGTTACCGAGTTGCCCGGAGAGATGTTTGGAAAGCTCATGAGTATCTCTGACGAGCAGATGGGGGACTACTATCGTCTCCTGCTGCAGGAGGAGCTTTCCCCTGAAACCCATCCGATGGATGCGAAGAAGACACTGGCAGAACGTCTGACCGCCCGATTCCATTCCCTCGCAGAAGCCCGACATGCGCGCGAAGAGTTTGAACTCCGTTTTTCAAAGAAGGATCTCGATGCTGCCGACCTGCCTCTCTACACGCCAGCGGTTGATCTTCCCCGCGACATTATTTCGCTTGGGGTCGATGCCTTTGAGCGAGCATTTTCAATGAAAAAGTCGCGTGGTGACGTTCGCCGTCTTGTCGAGGGGGGGAGTATCTCCTGGAAGGGTGAGAAAATCACGGATCCCAAGGCTCTTCTCTCCCTGGATGAACCGGGTGTCTTGAAGCTGGATCGTAGGAATGCCGTTCGTGTCGGATAGGTGAGGGGCGTGGGTTATGAAGCATAGGGGATGTCTTTACGATCCAAAACCCCTATGGCAAATTTCCCGCTTCCTAATTTTAATGTGACGATTTCATCACTGAGGGAGTTGGGGCTTGCGGGTAGAACCCCTCAACTGGCACAGATGTAAGATTGCCATGACTAAGAATCTCTTCGGAAAAATCACCCCGGCCGGTCTTTCACAAGCAAAGAAGGAAGCTTCTGAAAGTGTGACGGATCACGAGAAGCGGTTGCTTGAGGTCTGCTGCAAGCAGCTTGATAACGCTCTCTTCTTCATGAAGAGCCGCGAAGAGGGACTGGTATCGAAAGAGGTAGAAGACCTCCGTGAGGAGTGGGGCCCGAATGACCTGGGCCAGAAGAAAAAGCACGGCTTCATCATGGAGATCCTGATGAGGTGCAAGAATCCCCTCGTGATTCAGTTACTGGTGATCGCCTCAATTTCTTTGGCAACCGGTGATGCCGCCTCTGCCATCATTGTGGGTCTCATGGTTGTCATCTCTGTGGGACTCTCCTACTATCAGGAGAGCAAA
>WBXH01000044.1 GCA_008933015.1 Verrucomicrobiota bacterium
GTCCCGAATGTTCCGGAAAGCGAACCGACCGAGAGTATCGGTGTATTGTCAAAAGATAATTGTGGCGCATTGAGTTGGAGTCCGCCGCCAGCCGATATCTCGGTTGAAGTAAGTGCAGGGATATTTCCTAAAGTGATTGAGTTTGCGGCATTCAGATAGATTGAGTTGCCGATGGATGAGATGATTCCATTGAGTGTAATATTGTTGGCGGAGTTGAGGCTGATTGAGCCCCCGGGACTCCCATTCAGGCCGTTCGCCCCTGTCTTGATGGTGCCGCTAAAATCAATAGATCCGAGCTGATTCCCGTAGGTGGACATGTTAACCCATCCCGCGACTGAGTTGATCAAAGAGGAACCGTGCAGCGAACCATTATCAGACCAGATTTGGATGCCTCCGTTGTTCTGCTGGATTGAAGAACCTGAGGATAGGTCAACGTTGCCGATCCCAGAGTGGATTCCTATGTAACCTTGGTCGGTTTGGATCTTACCGCCAAGGTTGAGTCCTCGGGAGGAATATAATTGCACGGATCCATTGCCAGACGCGGTGATGGTACTATCCGTTGGAATGAGCAGATTCCCAGCAGTGGCTAGGATGTAAATGCTTTCGTTCTGCGGCAGTGTGACTGATGTGGGGTTGCCGCCGTTCGGGTCCGATAAATAAACTGTGCCGGCGTAGAGGGTGACATTCTGAGCGTTAAGGTTGTTAAAAATACTACCCAAGGAGGTGCTGACCGTTGCCAGACTATCGCTTGCAAGGATCATCTGTGAGCCAGTACTGATGGAGACCCCGCCGTCTGCCGAATTGAATAATGTCGAGTTGAGTGAAATGGAGTGAGCTGTGAGATTAATATTGTTATTTGCCGTTGAGATACCCGTGGGATCTGTGTTGCCGAAGGTCATGGAGTTGGCGGCATTAAAACTAATGGCACTACCGATCGAAGAGATGGTTCCATTGACTATAATGTTGTTGGCAGCATTCAGAGTGATTGATCCGCCCTGATTTCCCAGCAGTCCGCCCGTGCCTGTATTCATGCTTCCTGAAAAATCAATATTGCCTGACTGATATTTGTTGGCGGACAGGTTTATGGAGCCAAAGACTGAACTGATCTGGGAGGAACCAAGAACAGATCCATTATCCGTCCAGATTTGGATCCCTCCTTTGCTCTGCTGGATGGAAGAACCCGAGGAGAAGTTGATGTTGCCGTTTCCAGAATGGAGACCAATGGATCCCAGATCGGTCTGAATGCTTCCACCAACACTAAGGTCCCGTGAGGCATACAACTGCACAAAACCACTCCCTTGGGCAGTGATTGAACTGCCCAAGGGAATGCTCAAACCGCCGGTTGTGGCGGTAATCTGAAGATTCACATTGGGTTGCAGAAGAATATTCCCGGGGTTTAGTCCATGGCCGTCATTGAAAATCACCGTGTCCGCGAGAAGTTGAACGGTTCCTGTCGTGATAGCATTGATTACACCGGTGCTAAGCCAGGAATTGTATTGCCCCCCGGTGAGATCAGAGGGAGGTATCGAGCTGTCCGCAGAGTTGTTGCCATCGTGAATGTAAAGAGTGCTGGGGTCAAAGAGCACAGTCCCTGAAGTTCCCATGGGAGATTTAAGATCCACACTTCCACTGAATCCGAGATTTTGTTTCCCGGAGATTTCTGCGAAGCCACCATTTCCTCCCGATGGGCCGCCGCGCACGGAAACTGTCGCTCCAGAGATGGTTTCATTATCAGACCACTGGACGATGGTGCCGCCGTTCCCCTTGTTGAGAGCATCGGCAGAAAGCTTTGCTCCTTGATCAACTTCCAGAGATGTAGCGGTCTGAAGAGGTGAACTTGCATAATGAAGGGAAGGGTTTCGTCCACCCTGATAATCGCCACCGACGAAGATTTTTCCGCCTCCAAGGAAACCCGATGTATCAACCACGGCGGTAGAATCCAGGTGGATCTTTTCTCCAAGAAGACGAATCTCTCCCCCATGTCCTGCTGACGACGTGGCAAGAAGGGTCCCTCCGATCTCTAGATTGCCAACGGTTTGGACTGTTACGAAACCACCTGGTGCATTCACATGAGCTGAATTGCCGATCCATATATCGCCCTTTGTTGACTGTAGAGTCACTTTGGGAGAGGAGGATTCCGCCGTTTTTCCGTGAATTTCGATGACCCCGTCGAGATTGATCGCAACAGCGTAAGGATTGCCCGCGGCCTTGATTTCGGCGGCTGCAGCGCTGATCACTCCCCCATGTTGTAAAGAACCGCCGGAAGCTCCCTTCGACTGGATCAAAAGCTTCTCACCGGCCGCAGGTTGGTAGAGCACTTCATCTGCAGCCGCCAATCCAACAGTACCTTTCTTAGCAGAGAGTCGACCCTCATTGCTGATTTTATGAGCGATGACAATGACGTCGCCTGAATCTGCATTGATTGTGCCTAGGTTTACAAATGAGGCGCTGCTTGTTCCCTTAAAACTCATGGGGCCGCCCGAGAGAAACTCGGAATCGCTAATATCACGTGTGGAACCAATGAAACTATTCACGTTGATGACTCCTGATTTGCCGATGGTAATGCCATCAGGGTTAATCAGGATAACCTTGCCGTTTGCCACAAGGTTTCCGTTAATCAAACTTGTGGTGCCACCATAAACCCTATTCAGGGCCATGCTTGAACTATTCGGCTGATTAAATCGTGTTGTTTCTCCTGCCGAGATGGAAAATGAATTCCATCCAAGGATCAGTTGATCAGTACCCTGATTGATGGTGAGTGTATTGCCATCGTGATTGAAAGTTGCAGATCCATGAACCACACTGCCACCGGAAGGGTTACCAAATGTGGACAATGTTGCACTAGAAAACAGGAGCAACCCCATTGCCAGCAATGCAATGCTCTGAAAATCAGATCTTGTCCGAATAAATTTCACTGGTGAGTTTGTATAATCTACGGACGCTTGGAGTTAGTATAAGATATCAAACTTTAACTAATTCTGAATATTTTCAAAAGAAATCTTCTCTAAAAGATCTTATGTTAAAGAGTCCCATCAGAATTAGTGGGCATCATCATTAGTTTCTGCCGTATATCCCTCTCTGAAAAACCTACTTCTAATGTGGCTGGGCCCTCAGGACCAACCCAGCAGTTTTTGACTGGATGCCAGTAACGAAGGGAGTCACTAGGTAGGGGAATGGTGATTTTCTTAGATTCGCCGGCCTTCAGTGCGACCCTTACGAATCCCTTCAACTCCCGCTGGGGACGTGGCGTGTTCTCGCCACTCAGTCCGACGTAGAGTTGCACAACTGAGGTTCCATCCCGATTCCCCGTATTGGTGATCTGGGTCACGATATCACGCCCTAATACCGAGGGGAATGATTCCAAGGGGAAGAGTTCGAAGCTGGTGTAGCTCAGTCCGTATCCAAAAGGGAAAAGAGGATCCTTCTTGGAGTGATCGTATCCACGGTAACCGTAGAAGAGGCCTTCGTGATAATCGACCACGGGCCAATCCTTCCCTTCCGTGAAATTTCCGGGATAGTTAAGGAAAGAGGGATTCTCTGTGATGTTCCTGTCAAAAGTGCAGGGAAGGTGACCTGATGGGTTTTCATCCCCTAACAATAATGATGCCAATGCCGTTCCAGCGCTTTGGCCTAAATACCAAGTTTGCAGAACTGCAGGGACGGACTCGATCCAAGAGTGCATGTCGACAGCGCCCCCCCCACTCAAGACCACAATAGTCTTGGGGTTGATTGATGCGACCCGCTTGATGAGTTCCTGTTGCTGAAGGGGTAGAGTGAAGCCGCGGTCGAATCCCTCGCCCTCGACATCGGGATTCAGGCCAACGCAGACGATCGCTGCATCAGCACCTTTTGCAGCTTGGATGCCTGTCTGCTCATCTGGAACAGGAACAATCTTGAGAGAGACCGATCCGGAACCACGTCCGACCTCGCTAGCTGTCACCCGGAGTGGAATTTCGGTCCCCTTGTCCAGTCTCAAGACATAGCTGTTGGGATTGCCAATCTCTTTGTTAGCGATCCGAATTTCCGGATGCCCTTCTGTTAGAAGTTCGTAGTTTCCGCTTTCGGGCGCTACGATCTCAGCATTCCAAATAATTCTTGCCTCCCGACCTTTGGGAACTCCCTGCGGAGGTTTTATAGGGGTCCAGGCAATGGAGATCTTTCTTTCCTTACTGGTGGAGACTTTTGTGAAATTTTTCTGAGCGACGCTCACCATCCGATGAATGTTGATGATCTCTGGAGAGACAGGGATCGACTTGTTGAACTCCAAGAAGTTGAACAATGAAAAGGGGGGTGAAATCGGAACAGGGGCAAAGATGACCTGCACATCTTGGGGAAGTGCATTGCGTATTCCCTGAAGAAAGCTGACTTTCCTAAAGGGGGCCACTCCACCACTTCCTCCTCCAACAATGGGAGTATCCTGCGCATTCGGTCCG
This sequence comes from Verrucomicrobiota bacterium, assembly GCA_008933015.1. GTDB lineage: Bacteria > Verrucomicrobiota > Verrucomicrobiia > Chthoniobacterales > UBA6821 > UBA6821. The sequence goes on from WBXH01000044.1 coordinate 4,434, forward strand.
AAAAGAACGATTCGCTTCAGGGTTTCCCTGCGAAGGGGAAGAAGATTGGAGGAGTTCTTCAGCAGGACGACCGACTTGGTCGCAACATCAAGTGACAATGCTGCGTTTTTCGGGGAATCCAAAGGAAGATCCGCCCTGAGTTGTTGGGAATCCAGAAATCCCATAGAGACCTCCATTCGGAGTAGTCTCCTCACTGCATGATCGATCTGCTCGGGTGTTACCTTGTGATCAGCTAGAGCTTTTGAAATGCTTAATTCAGTGATCCGATATCCCATTGGCATCTCGAGATCCAACCCCTTGGCAATGGCGTCCGTAGATTCTGTTGCCCACCAGTCCGACATAACGATCCCCTGAAAGTCCCACTCATTTTTGAGGATCCTATTCTGAAGCTTGTCGTTTGCCGTGCTGGGGAATCCGTTCAGTTTGTTATAGGCTGACATCACAGCCCAGACTCCCCCTTCCTGAACAGCCATCTGAAAGGGCTTGAGATAGATTTCTCGGAGAGTCTGCTCATCCATGAGCGATTCAATCTCCATGCGCCGCCACTCCTCGTCGTTGCCGACGAAGTGCTTTACGGTGGCTACGACTCCCTGATTCTGAAGACCACGGATCCATTGGGATCCCATGACCCCCGTCAAATAGGGATCCTCCCCGAAGTATTCAAAGTTACGACCGTTCAGGGGTGTTCTGGCAATGTTGACACCGGGACCGAGTTGTATATGAATGCCCCTTGCTCTGGCTTCACGCCCTACTGCGGCACCGTACTCATAGGCAAGTTTTGGATCCCATGTTGCGGCAAGTGCTACGCCACTCGGGAATGAGCAAGCGGGCCCATGAGCCCTTATTCCTTGCGGGCCGTCAGCCATAATGAGTTTGGGTATGCCTAGACGTGGAATCGCAACAGTCGACATTCCATCGAATCCGTCACCAGCGAGAAGGCTGATCTTCTCCTTACTCGTAAGCTGGGATAAGAGATGCTCCACTCGTGCCTCAACGACCGGTGTAGGGTACTTGGATGGATTAGGTAATGCAGAATCTTTTGCCCCAAGTAATCCGCAGATCGAAAAAAAAGCGGAAAGAGCGGAGAACCCGATCTTCATAACTAATCCGACGTTACTTTTGTCTTTGTGCTTTCGAAGGAGGCGACTTGATCAAGGATGACTTCGCTCATCATGGGATCTGTCCCGATAGCACTCCCGTAGTAGAGGTTTTTCCCATGCAGGTGATGGGGGTTGGACTTGAAGATGTCCGACTGGCTTGCGGCTGGACCCACCTCATCACGGATTCCAAGAAGGACGGGTATATCCTGATAGCTGTGCAGTCCATCGCTGATGAAGAAGGGGATGACGACGACATTCTGCTGCGTTGTCATGGTAGCCCAGTCGCTGATGAGCGGAGCTTCCTCCATGTAGGTGGGAAGAACCTCCGGGTAGAGACCCATTTTCGTGATGAGATGGCATTGCGTTTTAGCAGCCTTGGCTGAGTTATCGTTCAGGTTTGTCCCGTGGCCCACGATTAGGAGACTGGTTTCAGATTCAGGAACTCCAGGTGCAATGTCACGGGCCCGCTTAAGAAGAACCGAGGTCATGGATGGATGATTACCTACTGGTTCGCAGTAACGGATCGTTTTGCCATGACGTCGGGTGAGGGGGCCCCCAAGATCAAGTTCCCTTGGTATCACGGTCTGGGTGAAATATCCTTCACTGATGAAATTTGGAACTACATAGACATCAGGTGACGATACAGAATGGATGATTTCCCTCATCGAGGGCTCTTCCTTCCAGAAACAGCAGAGAACTTCGTCAAAGATCCCAAGAGAACGAATGGTATCAGCAAGAAGGTGATTCGGTTCGCTTGAATCTGGGTTGGTCGTCGATCCGTGACCAACGATTACAAGTGCTGTACCTGGATGTTTCTGCATAGGAATCAGTTAATCACGAAAACAGGAAATCAGGAAGTGATGGAAATAGGGGAGATGATTCTTTTCTCCCTCTTTCGACTATTTGAGATCTTCCAAGGCATCCCTGATCGCCACGGTGATATCCCGCCCGCCGTCACCTCCGAGTCGCTCGTCGATCTCCTCAAGACGTCGGATCCAATCGGAGACTTCTCTGCGCGAGTAGGGACCTCCCGCAGCCTCACAAAAATGAGTGCGGCATCCGAAGGGGCGCCCCTCGTAGATCATGCAACGAGAGGTGTAAGGGTGAAGGAGAGGGCAGGCTCCGTCATCACGCTTAGGGAGCTCTTTGCGCCCCGCTGAACGTACGGCTTTTGCCGCCGTAAGTGCCTCTCCCTTGGTTAACACGGGAGTCTGACCCGTGATCTGGAACCTGCAGCACTCTGTCTGAAGGGTGCAATTTCTCTCTGGGGGGTTGGCCTTCAGTTCGGCATAGATTTGCCTGACTCCGGCAACAGCTTCCTCGGTATCACGTCGCGGATCAGATGTTTTGTGGGGATTACGTTTGCGCACGATAAGGGGGCAAGTATGAGGGGTTAATGATGAAAGATGAAATGTCTTCGCAATATTAATTCTAGCATGCTCTAGATTGCGGATCCGCACGCATGCGCACTGGCCCAAGCCCATTGGAAGTTATATCCACCCAACCAACCGGTGACATCGACCACCTCGCCGATAAAGTAGAGTCCCGGCACGCTGCGCGCCTCCATGGTTTTGGAGGAGAGTTCCCCCGTTTCAATACCCCCAACGGTAACTTCAGCCTTGGGATACCCTTCCGTGCCCTGAAATGACTGCCCCCATGCATGAAGGGAAGCCTTGAGCGTCTCAACTTCAATCTTGCTGCATCGAGCCATGGGTTGATCCGGCGCATTCCTGGCACACCACGACTCGGCAAAGCGGCGTGGCCAGACTTTACTCATTGTTTGCAGGGGGGTAGCTCCGCTTCGGAGCGAGGATTCAAAAAATTTCCCCTCTTCTTGTCCTGGAAGCAGATCAATGGATAGAGGGTCGCCTTCCTCCCAGTACGAGGAGATTTGAAGAATTGCTGGCCCGCTTACACCGCGATGAGTGAAGAGCATAGCCTCATCGAAGCTCTTTCCGGCGTGAGTGACCCGAACCGGTAAGGCGACTCCGGCAAGTGGTTCGAAGAATGATTTTTCCTCTGCTCGGTAAGTGAGGGGAACAAGGCCGGGGCGCAGGGGAGTCACCCCGATTTCAAACTTGCGGGCAATGCGATATCCGATGTCGCTGGAGCCGAGTTTTGCGAAGGAGAGTCCTCCGGTAGCGATCACAAGAGCCTTGGCCTTGAACCTTCCCCTGGATGTGATCACCTCGAAGCACTCATTCTTCACGACATCTTCCACACGACATCCGCAGAGAATCCGGACTCTTGCTTCAAGGCACTCCGACTCAAGCATTGAGATGATTTGTCGAGAGCTTCCATCACAGAATTGCTGGCCCAGTTTCTTTTCGTGGTAGGAAATCCCGTGTTTCTCCACGAGTTCAATAAAGTCCCAGGGGGTGTAGCGGGCTAGGGCTGACTTGCAGAAATCCCGATTGCCAGAGAGATAGTTCTCAGCTGAGGCATTGATGTTCGTGAAGTTGCAGCGACCACCGCCTGAGATCTCGATTTTCTTCCCAACCCGCTCGCTATGTTCGAGTAAGAGGACGCTTTTGCCACGATTGGCAGCAGTAAAGGCACAAAACATGCCTCCCCCTCCGCCTCCGATCACGATCACGTCGTGGTGTTCCGGAATTTCCATGCTCATCGGATAGTCATGACAGCAGTGATTCCAAAGAAAAAGATCCGGATGAGAAAATATCGTTCGTCGTGAGAAAGGTGTGCATTCCTGCGAACAAGGGTGACGCCGGGACATTCCTAGCTTAGAATCTCATGATTATGGAAAAACATCGATTTGATAGCCTTGGACTCTCGCCTGAAATCCTCAAGGCCGTTGCACAGCTTGGTTTTGAAGAGGCTACACCCATCCAGTCTGCAGCTATCCCTGTCCTCCTTAAGGGGGGAGATCTGGTGGGTCAGTCCCAGACTGGCTCCGGAAAGACAGCAGCTTTTTCAATTCCAGCTATCGAAAAGGTCGATCCAGCCAGCAAGGCGGTCCAAGTTCTGATACTCTGTCCGACACGTGAACTAGCGGAACAAGTTGCTGACGAAGTCCACCAACTCACCGCCTTCAAGCGCTCCATCCACTCTGTGCCGATCTACGGAGGCGCCTCCTATGACCGCCAACTCTTCGAGTTGAAGAAAGGTGTCCAGATTGTGATCGGAACCCCTGGCCGAATCATCGACCACCTCGAAAGAGGAACACTGAAGCTTGATCAGCTGAAAGTGGCGATCCTCGACGAAGCCGACAGGATGCTCGACATGGGCTTCCGGGACGATATCCAGAAAATTCTGGACGCGACTCCTGATGAGCGCCAGACCGTCTTCTTTTCTGCCACGCTCTCCGGCCCGATCAAGCAACTCATCAACCGCTACTCCAAGGATGCAAAAACCGTCGCCATCGAGCGTAAGGATGTGGCTGCCCCTGACATTGAGCAGTTTTTTTACGAGATCCCCCCGCGTGGCAAAACACAGTCCCTGATCCGTCTGGTCGATTTTCACGCGTTCCGACTCGGTATTATTTTCTGCAATACGCAGCGCATGGTCGATGAATTGGCAGATGCTCTTCTGGCGCAAGGTTTCTCAGCAGATCGCCTTCATGGTGGCATTACCCAAGCCCAGCGCACGCGTGTCATGAACAAGTTCAAGAACTCGGAGTTCGAGTTCTTGGTCGCAACCGATGTTGCGGCACGCGGTATCGACGTCGATGCCCTGGAAGTCGTGATTAATTATGATCTCCCCCATGATCCTGAGGATTATGTTCACCGTATCGGTCGAACTGGTAGGGCAGGTCGCAAGGGGATGGCTGCGACTTTTGTGACCGGACGTGATATTTATAAGATCCAGTATCTTGAGAAATTCACACATTCGCGTATCCGCAGGGGGACAATTCCGACTCCAGGTGAGGTGGAGGGGAAGCGCTCGGAGCAGATGTTCGTAAAAGTTCAGTCCTTATTATCTTCAGGAAGATTTTCAGATCAGACTCAATTCACCGACCGGCTTATGGAGCAGGGATTTCAGGCCACCGAAGTCTGTTCTGCGCTCTTCTCTCTATTGTTGGGTCAGGGGGGAGACAGTGATACCCCGCAACTTTCAAAGCCTCAGGATTTCCCCAATGAGTTGCAATCAAATGAGGGGTTTGCCCAACCAAAAGGTTTTAAGAAGGGAGCCCAGCCTCTGCGTGACTCACCTCAGGGAGGAAAGATGGGATTCAAGCCGCCTTTCGAAAAAGGAAAGACCACCAAATTTGCCAAGGGATTTAAAAAAGAGCGTGGTCCCCGTTACTAGGGGGTGATGCTTCGCTTGCTAAAGTAACCCATACGATTTTTCTTCCGATAAAAGCATAAAAAAACCCCATACCCCGAGTTTTGGGGCATGGGGTTTTTGATGAGGTATTGATCTCTAACTTAGTTAGCAGGTGCCAGTTTGTTAACGATCGGGGCCACTGTAGGGTCAGCTTTGACTGCGGCAGCATAAACAGCCTTTTTGGCCGCTGCTTCTTGCGCCTTGATGGCAGGATTCGCCTTATCTGACGCCTTTTTGGCTGCATCATATTTAGCTTTATCAGCTGGAGGAAGATCAGCCGATTTTACAGTAGCAGATCCGGAGAGAGGCATGCACTGGTCCAGGATGGGAGCGACAGAGGGGTCTGCCTTGATCATGGCATCGCGACGGGCTTTCTTGGCATCAACACCCAGTTGCTTAACAGCTGGATCAGCCTTGTAAGCTGCATTCCTTGCGGCCTTGAGATGATCCTGCTCAGGTTGTGAGAGATCGGACTCTTTGACTGCCTGAGCATGGAGTGAAAGGGCCATCAGGCCTGTTGCTATGATAACCAATGAGCTTTTTTTCATTTGTTTAGTATTTGGGGTGATATTTTTGACCGACGTGTAGGTAAACTATGTGGAGTTGATAGTTGGTCAAATTATTTTTCTAGGATCCTAAAAGTTTATTTGAGGTTTATTTGAATGGGAACAGGTCAAAGCCTGAGTTAATATTCTAGAATAAATTTTCATGGAGCGTTTTTTCTTAACCTAAAAAAGTTTTACAAAATGCGAGTTGTCTCA
>WBXH01000045.1 GCA_008933015.1 Verrucomicrobiota bacterium
GTCACCGAAATGAATGAGGCACCAGGGAACAAAGAGCGCGGCAATCATGGCCCCCACATTGGATCCCGAATTGAAAATGCCCGTCGCCAAGGCGCGTTCACTTTTTGGGAACCACTCGGCCACGGTCTTGATCGAGGCTGGGAAGTTCCCCGCTTCGCCTATTCCAAAGAGACTCCTGACGATCATGTGCGCTGCGGTCAGGCTTCCCACAAAGGCATTGGCAATCCCGAAGAGGGACCAGACCGTCAGGGAGAGAGCGAGTCCGATCTTGGTGCCAATCTTATCGATGATTACACCCGCCAGAATTGTCATCGTAGCATAGAAGGCAGTGAAGACCGCCGTCACGTTCGCGTAATCGGAGTTTGTCCATCCAAAACCGCCCGCTGTCGTGGGCGTGCAGAAAAATTCCTTCAGATAACTGATGACCTGACGATCGAGGTAGTTGAACGTCGTGGAGAAAAAGAGAAGTCCGCAAATGATCCAACGATACCGGGTCATTCCAGAGGGACGAAGGGAGTCAGTTATATTCTCGGTGGGCATGTGGTTTTAGGGGGTTAAGTCAATGTTAAGGATTCTGCGAGGCTACTTTCCATTCTCGCTCCATCACTGGACGCATCACCGAAATCATCGCCTTGTACCCCTCGGGGGTCATGTGAAGCTTATCGGCCACATAGCACTCCATGCGGGCATCCCCCGAAGGAGTTTCCAGGGGAGGATTCACATCGGCATAGGTGACGCCGGGGGTTGTGGAGGCAAGTTGGATAAGCCCCTTGTTGACCTCATCCACCAAGGCTAGGTAGCCGGCCTGACGTTTTTGTGGAGCTCTGATAACGGAAACCAACATAATTCGGGCCTTCGGTAGGGCCGCCTGAGTGCGTGAGATCCAATCCTTGGTCTGCTGAAGAATCTTTTCGGGAGTTAACTTGCTGTTGATGTCGTTACTTCCGCAATACCAGACCACGAGACCTGCTTGAGATGTTGGGACAATCTGGTCGAAGAAGTAGAGTTGATCGGCCGTGCGGGACCCTCCGAAGGCCCTATTCGTGACCGGTAGCGGGGCAAAATCGTTCGTACAGGTATCCCACTTTCGAAAAATACTGCTTCCCACCATGAGGATTCCTCCGGGGGCAGGGGCGGGGGCCTGTGCCAACTTGAACACGTCAGCGGTGTATTTACGAGGAGTCGCAGAGGGAGCGGGCGTTGGAGAGGTACCACCTGGTTGTCCGGCATCAGCAGCAGATAACGATGGCAGTAGTGAAACCATCGCAAATATAACGAAAACTCGGGCTTTTCTATTCATGATCAAGCGGGGGGATGTGTGCCAGATGGCACGGAGTAGGAATGGGGGGGATTGTTCTGGATTAGAAAATAAAAAACTGCGTCTGACAAAACTTCTTTCACTAACTTGAAAGAAGCTTGCGAGAGACATAAATAAGCTTTGACCAAGTGGCGGATTCGCTGAATCTCAAGTGATGGTCAAAACGTCCGGCTTCCCCTTAAAATTCACCCTAATGTTAGCCTTTCTTTCGTCCCTTCTTGCGTCCTGTAAAAAAGAGACTTACGAGTCACCCGACTATCATGTCGTAAAATCGGAGGGGGCTTTTGAAATCAGAAACTATCCGGAAAGCTCCATGGTCACCACTCCCATGCAGCAACGCGGAGCAGATGGTTCATTCATGCGTCTTTTCGGTTTTATTTCGGGAAAAAACGACCAGCGCGAAAAAATCTCCATGACCGTGCCCGTCATCATGTCAGGGCCAGAATCGGGAACGATGAGTTTTGTCGTGCCCAAGAAGGTCTCTCTCAAGGGGATCCCAAAGCCTACCGATTCCTCAATCCAGATCACTTCCATGCATGAGGGAAGCTATGCCGTGTATCGCTTCTCGGGCAGGGCAAAGCCGGCTGATTACGCGAAAGCAGCGATGGCTTTAAATCACTGGATCGTCGGGAACGGCCTTAATTGTTACAAGATCCCATCGTCGCCATTGTTAGCTTCCTACAATCCCCCTTGGACACCGGGATTCATGAGGCGCAACGAGGTGCTGATCAGAATCAACGGGTACATTCCAGCAACCCCCTGATTCTGGCATGCATCTTTGGCTAGCTTCCCACGATGCCAGGGTGCGCGCCCTGCGAGCAAAAGGGAAGCTGGAGTATGGATACTCACTCACTCCGTTCGGAGGCTGCGCGATCCTAAAATCAAGAGAATATCTGCTGGCCCTCTATTTTGGGGAGGACCCACAGCAACTTGTGGACTCCTTTTCGGCAAAGTGGCCGACATCGATCCTGAATCATGCATCGGAAGCCGATACTTTGATTCCTCGTCTCATTGAGGAACCTTCCCCAATTCCTCTCATGGCAATCGGAACGCCTTTCCAACTCAGTGTCTGGGAACATCTGGTCAGGAGCAGGGAGGGAGCCACAGTCACCTACGGAGATGTGGCAGCAGCGATCGGGCGACCATCAGCAGCCCGGGCCGTCGGGAGAGCTGTCGGAGCCAATGAGATCTCCTTCTTGATTCCCTGTCACCGGGTTGTCTCCCAAGGGAAATTAACCGGCTACCGTTGGGGACTCGAACGGAAACGGGCTCTTCTGGCCTGGGAGTTGGCGCATCGCGACCCCCTGCAGATGCCATTCTGAGGATTTAGCTATCAGCACCCTTCTGGGGATCCAATCAGAAACCGGAGGAGATCATCAGGCAGAGCGGAGTTCCACGAGTGCTGTACCTTATCAAGAGCAACACGCAGGGAGCAGGAATGAAGGGCGTGACGCGGCAACCAGAGCTTCTCTGCGAGGGCCGCTGACCAACCTGTCTCGATGAATTCGAGATAGCACCCCTCCGAGGGGCCGTAGATTTTATCGCCAACGACGGGATATCCGGAATGGGTAAGATGCACCCGTATCTGATGGGTGCGGCCCGTGTGAGGGATGCAATGGACAAGAGAGATGGGGCCCACCTTCGGATGCATGATCCTCTTCATGACTCGGAAGTCCGTATGCGCCGGTACCCCCATGGGGTGGACTCCTCGCTTCAACCAGATCCGAGAATCCTCAACCTCTCCCAAGCGAAGAATCGGCTCCCTGACGCTCCACTCTTCCGACTTCGGCCATCCCACCGTGAGGGCAAGGTACTCCTTGGCAATCTCCCCGCGGGCCATCGCCATCGAACAATGACGGGCGGCCTGGGCATTCTTTGCTACAAGAACGATGCCACTGGTCTCCCGATCAAGACGATTGATGAGCGAGACCTGACCGCCGCTTGCGATCTCATAGGCAAGAAGCTCCCGTAAGCGATCCCAAAGAGTTACCGGCCCTCCCGGTTTACTGGGGTGAATCAAAAGAGATGGGGGTTTATCGATCGCGATAAGATCGGCTGTCTCACCCAGAATTCTGAAGGGGAGTTGGATGGGAGCTTGAACAACCATGAGCGTCCATTCATTTGTGAACATCATGATTCGTCTCGTCAAAGCCTCTCGATCGTATGGCATCCCTCCGGTTATTGCCCTTGATTCCATTTCTCTCGATATCGGCCATGGGGAATTTGTCGCCATCACGGGCCAAAGCGGCTCCGGAAAAAGCACCCTGCTCAATCTGCTTGGAGGACTGGATCACCCCACAAGCGGCCAGGTAGTGGTCGATGGCATCCATCTGGAGAGCGCCAATGATCATGAACTGACTCTCTTCCGCCGAAAAAAGCTCGGCATGGTGTTCCAGTTTTTCAACCTCCTTCCCGCAATGACCCTGGTGGAGAATGTGGAAATGCCGCTGTTGCTTCGTGGAGAGCATGGCAAGAGCGTACGGACAGAGGCTCTGGCCATGCTCGATCAGGTCGGCATGGAACATCGTGCGGGCCATTTCCCCCATCAACTCAGCGGCGGCGAGATGCAGCGAGGTGCCATTGCTCGTGCTCTGATTCACACTCCCTCCCTGCTACTGGCCGATGAGCCTACCGGCAATCTCGACAGCACGAATGCCTCCCAAGTGCTGGAGGTTATCGCAAAGATTGCTTCCCGCAGGACCACGACGGTTATTATGGTAACTCATAGCGATGCGGTGGCGGCTCTTGCCGACAGACGGATCCAAATCAAGGACGGCATCATTGCCTCCGATTCAACCAGAACTCACTGACCTCTAAGATTTTCCCATGGAACACCAGCGCACCCTCGCCAAGTCCGCCAGCCTGAGTGGCGGAACCCTCCACAACGGGAGCAACGTCACCCTGACCATTCATCCCGCACCGGTCGGCCACGGCTACAAGTTCCGCCGCAACGACTTACCCGATGAGCCAGTGGTGGATGCCATGGTGGATCATGTGAAGACAGTCGAGCGGGCCACGACCTTGGTGCAGGGCAATGCCAAGATTCAGACTGTCGAGCATGTCCTCTCTGCTCTGGCAGGCTTGGGCGTCGATAATGCCCTCATCGAAATGGATGCCAACGAGCCACCAATCGGCGATGGTAGTGCAGCCCCCTATGTGGGCCTGATCCAAGAAGCTGGAATCGTCGAGCAGGAAGCCGCCCGTTCGCCCCTGGAACTGGGTGAACCGATCCACTTGGAGACAACCGGCGGATCGATCATGACGATTTTTCCCCATTCGGGGCTCAGGATCTCCTGCACACAGGTCGGGCCAGATGGACGCTTCACACAATACCTCTCGCTGGAAATTAATCCCGAGGTCTACGCGCGTGAGATTGCACCCGCCAGGACGTTTGTCCACTACGAGGATGTCAAACACCTCATGGAGAGGGGACTGATCAAGGGAGGTAGTCTGGAAAACGCCCTCGTGATCAGGGGAGAATCAGTCCTCAGCAAGGAGCCCCTCCGCTTCCAAGACGAGTTTGTGCGCCATAAAATTCTCGATATCATCGGGGACCTTGCCCTGACGGGTCGGCCGATGCGCGGCCATATTGTAGCAGTGAGGCCCGGACATGGTCCAAACACGGAGCTTGCCCGCGCCATCGTGAAGCACCATCGGGATCTCGTCGCCATGGCCCCAAGCCCGGTGACCTCTTCCTTGCCCGTCATGGACACCAAAGAAGTGATGAGGGTCCTCCCCCACCGCTATCCCTTCCTCATGGTCGACAGGATCGTCGAGTTTGACGGTGAAACGAAGGCCGTGGGAGTCAAGAGCGTCTCGATCAACGAGCCATACTTCCAAGGTCATTTCCCCGGTCACCCCGTCATGCCGGGAGTACTCCAACTCGAGGCAATGGCCCAAGTTGCCTCCATTACCATGATGCGCAAGGAGGACAACGCCGGCAAAATCGGATATTTCATGAGTGCCGACGAGGTGAAATTCCGTAAGCCCGTGTTACCCGGAGATACACTGTTCATTCATGTGGAGATGCTTAAAGCCCGCAAAAACCTCGGGAAAGCATCCTGCAAATGCGTGGTCAACGGAGATATTGTTTCCGAGGGAGTCCTGCTCTTCGGCATCGTGAACAAGTAACCCGATCCCGATGTCTGAAATCCATCCCACAGCGATCATTGACCCGACGGCGCAGGTTGCTCCATCGACCAAGGTCGGCCCCTACTCGATCGTGGGGCCCGGGGTGATCCTCGGCGAGGAGTGCATCCTCCACAACCATGTCACCATCGCCGGCCCCACCACGATCGGTGCCGGCAATGAATTTTACCCCTACTGCTCCATCGGACAACGTTCTCAAGATCTGAAATACAAGGCCGAGCCTACTCATCTCAGGATCGGCAATCACAACACCTTCCGCGAGTTCGTCACCGTTCATCGCGCCACGGATCAGGGCGGAACCACGATGATCGGCAGCTATGGCAACTTCCTTGCCTACGCCCATATCGCGCATGACTGCATCGTGGGCGACCACGTGATCTTCTCCAACAACGGAACTCTCGCAGGCCATGTATGGGTCGGTGACCATGCAGTGATCGGCGGACTCAGCGGTGTCCACCAGTTCTGTCGCATCGGCGCCCACGCAATCATCGGGGGATGCACCAAGATCGTCCAAGATGTTCCTCCCTTCATGATCGCCGATGGCAACCCAGCCGAAGTCCGGGGCATCAACATGGTTGGGTTGGAGCGGAGGGGGTTTTCAGCCGAATCGCTCCGCGAGATCCGAGAGGCTTACAAGGTCATTTACCGTAGCAACCTGAACACTTCTCAGGGACTCGAGTCCCTTAGAGTCAATTTTTCCGATTCGGAATCAGTCCATCATTTGGCCGATTTCATCGCTGCAAGCGAGCGCGGAATCGTCAGATGAGCTGAATGTCCGATTAACAGTTTTCTCAACACAGGCTCTCAAGAAAAGCCTCTGCTTCGGAAACGATTTTGAGGCGATCCTTGGGATCACGCTTTTGCCAAGAGCGTACCGGCATCGATGTGCGGGGATTCCGGACAAATAGATCTTGGTGAGTGTTGAAAAAGTTCCAGTAGAGGAGATTCAGAGGGCAAGCCCCCTTGCCACTTTTGATCGAAGGACTGAAAGCACAGGAGTCGCAATAGTTGCTCATTTTGCTGATGTAGGCCCCACTAGCCGCATACGGCTTGGAGGCCATGAAGCCCCCGTCCGCATGGAGCGCCATTCCGAGAAGATTCGCCGCCATCACCCAGTCATGGGCATCAATATACATCTCGTTGAACCATCGGAGCGCCTCCTGTGGATCGATTCCAGCAAGTAATAGGAAATTCCCAAGTACCATGAGTCGCTGGATGTGATGGTTGAAGCCGCTCTGTAGAGTTTCCCTCAGGGCCGCGGACAAGCAATGCATCGAAGTCTCACCAGTGTAGAAAAAGGCAGGCAGCGACCGTGTGGCGTTCAGCCCGTTCACCGAGGCGTACTCGGGCATTTTCAGCCAGTAGACGCCGTTCACAAACTCACGCCATCCGATCACCTGCCTGACAAATCCCTCCACGGCATGGAGGGGAGCTTTGCCCTCCTTGAAGGCCTTCTCTGCCGCAAGCGCACACTCCATCGGGTCGAGCAGTCCGATATTGAGCATCGGAGAGAGGATGGAGTGAAAGAGATCACCCTCCTCCGCCACCATCAGATCCTGCCAGGTGCCGAATTCCGACAGGCGTGATGCGATGAAATCGCGCAGAGCCTTCAGGGATTCAGCACGAGTCACTGGCAATGCGAAGTCAGCGGCTTTTCCCGGTGCGTCCGGATAGATCACCTCCAACTCGCGAGCAACTTCCCGAGTGATTTCATCCTGCTGGAGTCGAAGCGGCTTTTTCGGCCGTGGCATTCCCGCTTTCTTCCAGTCGGCAAAGGTGGCCCGATTCTCGATATCGTAATTCCACTGACCGCCAAGAGGCTCGGAGCCTTTCTCCCCCTCCATGAGAAGTCCTGTTCGCCGGCGCATCTCCCTATAAAAGTTCTCCATGAGCAGACGCTTCTTTCCACCCGCAAACTCCAGAAAGTCCTCCCTTGAGCAGAGAAACTGACTGGTTGGAATAATCGAGAGGGGTATGGAGAACTTTGCTCCAAGGAGCTTCAGTGCCTGATGCTCGTCATGATTATTCGGCTGGGCAACCAGAAGGGAAGAGGGCTTGTGATCCCTGCAATGCACTTCCAAAACTGATCGCATGTCAGCCGCATTCTCCAACCGATGATACTCCACGTCCCATCCCTCTGCAGCACGCTCCGCAGCGTAGTGACGCATAGCCGAGATTAGGAGCATCAGACGATGACGGTGGTAGGGTATCTTGCCGAACGTCTGCCTCGACTCGATAAAGAGCAGTCGATCCCTCCCCCTCTGTGCGCATAGGAGTGCTGCATTTCGCTCTGAGAGCTGATCTGGCAGGATCAACACGGTGTGTTTTTCAGGGGATTTTTTCATGAGGCGATCGGTGGAGCTAGGGAGCCAAATCGAGGGGGGGATGTGGATTTCTCAATCCACTATTATTCACTCAACGGATTTCCTGCCGCTATCCTAGCGTAAAATTCAAATCCAGTGCGCTTCAATATGTGATGCAAAATAGAAGTTTCTGATAATCTCGGTCCATGATCACCACGCTGACACCCGCCGAAAACGATCTGGCCGAAGCTCTCAGGCCGTCACTCGATGCCGTGGAATCCCATCCGGTCTTCGGCGCCGTTCAGTCGGAAGCCCAGCTCCGTATCTTCATGGAGCATCATGTCTTCCCGGTCTGGGATTTCATGTCGCTGCTGAAGTTCCTGCAGGCAGAGCTGGCTCCCGCCACTTGGCCCTGGATGCCGAGACCCCATGGTGATCTCGTGCGCCTCATCAATGACATCGTGACCGGAGAGGAGTCCGACAAACTCCCCAAGTCCCACCGTAAAGAGACCACGCATGCCAGCCACTTTGACCTCTACCTCATGGCGATGCGTGAGGTGGGGGCTGACACGACTCCGATCACAGAGTTCCTGAGCATCGTTCGCTTGCAGGGACTCGTGGCAGCTCTCAATCCCGAACTGACGCCCATGGTTCCCAAGCCCTCGCTGAGCTTCATGCGGGACACCTTTGCCTTGCTGGAGCAGGGGGAGGCGCACCGCGTCGCCGCATCGTTCTCCTTCGGACGTGAGAATGTCATCCCTGGGATGTTCAACTCCCTTTTGGCCAAGCTCGGCATCGGCGAGGAGCGAGCCCCGATCTTCCACTACTACCTCAAGCGCCATGCCGAGCTCGATGGAGACGAGCATGGACCGGCGGCGCTCAGGTTAGTAGCCACCCTCTGTGGCAATGATCCGGCAAAACTCGCCGAGGCCATCGATTCGGCCAAAGCCGCGCTGGCAAGTCGCGCCAGACTCTGGGACAGCGTGCAGGCTAATCTCTCCGCTTAATCAACGACGTCATGCGCCGCAATGGAAAGGCGGTTCAGAAGTCTGATCTACCACAGAAGGTCTGCCTGCACTGCCATCGTCCCTTTGCCTGGAGGAGGAAATGGGAGCGAGACTGGGATTCCATCACCTGCTGCAGTGAAGCCTGCAAGGGGGAGTATAAGAGGGCACGAAGGAGCCACTCATGAGTGACCGGGAGCGGATCACCCTTGTCTGGCTGAAGCGGGACCTGCGTCTGCACGATCACGCCCCCCTTGCCGAGGCCTCCCGCAGCTGTGCCGAAGGAGGAAAAGCAGTCGCAGTCTATGTCCGGGAGTCGGATTACTGGGCCACGGATAAGGCCTCCACAGAGCAATGGGAGTTTGTGGCAGAATGCCTGCGCGATCTTTCGGCAGGATTGGAGCGGATCGGATGTCCCCTGCTGATCGCCGAGGCACCCTCCGCCGAGATCGTGCTGGAGGCCCTCCTCGATCAGTACGAGGTCGTCGAGCTGCTCTGCCATCAGGAGACCGGGAATGGATGGACCTTCGAGCGGGACAAGAGAGTCTTGCGACTCTGCAGGGAGAGGCATCTCCCCGTTCGGGAATTCCTTCAGAATGCCGTCGTGCGGGGCAGGATCCGTCCCCCGGAGAAGCCTGAGCATCAGTCCTTCTGGAGAGACTGGCTGGCCTCTCCTCAGGCACCGACACCGAGAATCTGGCGCTCACCCTCCACGGCACCACCACTGTTCACTCCTCCCGATCTCGCGACTTCGGTGAACGACACGCGACAGCAGGGTGGCGAGCGACTTGCCCTCGGATTGCTCGAGAGCTTCCTAGGCGAGCGGTGCCTCCTGCATGGAGGTTATCGAGTTGAGATGGGGAGCCCTCTCCATGGCCACGAGGCCTGTTCCCGGCTTTCAACTCATCTCACCTGGGGAAGTCTCTCGACAAAGCGAGCTGCTCACGCCGCCTTGGCCCGTGAACCGCGCCCTCCTTACGGAAGCATGATGCATCGCAACAGCTTCCACCGGAGACTCCGCTGGCGGGACCATTTCCTCCAGAAGTTCGAATCCTTGCCTTGGATGGAGTTTCGCTGCATCAATCCCGCTGCGGAAACCCTCCATGGTTGGCACGAGGAGTGGTACGAGCGCTGGTCCTCTGGCATGACGGGCTACCCCTTCATCGATGCCTGCATGCGGTCGCTCAATACCACGAAATGGCTGAATTTCCGCGCCCGGGCGATGCTCGTCTCGTTTGCTTCGTATGCACTGAATCTCGATTGGCGACGCTTCGCCCCGCATCTCGCTCGGACTTTTCTCGATTATGAGCCGGGGATCCACTACAGCCAGCTCCAGATGCAATCAGGGACGACCTTTGGATCGATCCCCAGGATCTACAA
>WBXH01000046.1 GCA_008933015.1 Verrucomicrobiota bacterium
AGCGTAGATAGCACCAGTCAATATAGTATTGGAAAGATTGGCTCCTAGTAAGTTGGCACCTCTAAGATCTGCTCCTGATAAATCAATACCATATAGATCGGCATTGGTCAGGGTTGCATTGGTGAGAATGGAGCCTGGGCCATACGCACCTACTGTTTGGTAGGGAAAGTTAATAGGCCATGTCGTGCTACCATCGTAGATCGCCCCAGTAAAGTTAGCCCGGTTTACATACAGAACGCCAAGGATGGCATTGGTAAAATTGACTCCCATTAGATTAGCTCCGGAGAAGTTGGCTCCGCTCAGAGTAGCACCAGTAAAATTGGCTCCACTGAGATCAACTCCGGAGAAGTTGGCATTGGCAAGATTGGCATTAGTGAAAACAGCATCAGGACCATATGCTCCCGAAAAAGTGTAGGGGAAATTTGTTGGCCAGATTGTATTCGTATCGTAAATTGCCCCGGTAAGATTGGCATTAGTAAGGATGTCATTAGCAAGATTAGCTCCAACAAGATTAGCTCCGGAGAAGTTGGCACCAGCAAAATTGTATCCTGAGAGATTAACCCCAGAGAGGTTGGTATTGCTGAAATTAGCGTTGGGACCATAAGCTCCAGAGGTTTGATAGGAAAACCCCGTGGGCCAGATCGTGTTGGCACTGTAAGTTGCCCTAGTCAGATTAGCACCAGTGAGAGTAGCGGCGGTCAGATTTGCTCCGTTTAGGATGGCTCCCGTGAAGTTGATTCCTGAAAGATTGGCGCGAGTCAGATTTACCCCGGAAAGATTGGCATTGGGTCCAAACGCTCCGGATGTTTGGTAAGAGAATCCGGCAGGCCAGATCGTATTCGTGCTGTAGATGGCTCCTTTCAGAATGGCACCAGCAAGATTAGCTCCAGATAGGTTGGCACCCTTAAAGTTGGCCCCAGTGAAATTGATTCCCGAGAAACTAGCCCCAGTCAGTTTAGTATTACTAAAATTGGCATAGGGTCCGTACGCTCCGGATGTTTGGTAAGAGAATCCGGCAGGCCAGATCGTATTCGTGCTGTAGATGGCTCCTTTCAGGTTGGCACCTGCGAGATTTGCTCCAGTAAAATCGATGCCAGTAAGGTTTACTCCACTCAAGTTGACATTTGTAAGAATGGCATTCGGACCATAGGCCCCTGAAGTTTGGTAGTAAAAACCTGTTGGCCAGACAGTATTCGCATCGTAGATAGCGGCTTTTAGATTTGCTTGAAAAAGATTGGCCCCCGTCAAAATTGTGCCCCTCAGATTGGCTCCACTGAGATTATCGGCATAGAAGTTAGCATTCGTGAGGGAGAGATTGGAGAAGTCCCAGCCACTATAGTCGGTTCGTGCATTAACATTCTGAGTCAAAAAAATGAACAAAAATACCGCAACCAAAAACAAAGCTGATTTTGGTAAGAGAGCTTTTGAATCCGAAATCATATTCATTTGAAACTTCTTAAGCATCACAATGTTCGCGAAGATAAGAACAAATCAAGGCACAAAAGCTCATTTCCGAAATCTGAACACTGCACCATGTCGAAAGGAGTTTTTTAACAACCGCGTCAATGAAAAAACCCCCATGGATTTATCCATGGGGGCATTTCGTGAGTTGGTTGTCGACTAGAGAGACTTAGCAGCAGCAACGACGGCTTCCGCAGTCATGCCGAGTTCCTTCAGAACAGTTCCTCCGGGGGCGCTCAGACCGAAGCGGTTGATCGCCACGGTCTTGCCATCGAGCCCGACATAACGGAACCAAGGTTCGGAGATTCCAGCCTCGATGGAGACGCGCTTGCGGCAGGATGAGGGCAGAACTTCTTCCCTGTAGGCGGCGTCCTGACGATCAAAACGCTCCATGCAGGGCATCGAAACAACGCGTGTACCGGCGCCAAGATGAGTAGCCGCCTCCAGCGCGACGCTGAGTTCGCTTCCGCAGGAGAGAATGATCACCTCGAGGGGAGCCGATTCCTTGCGCGCAATGTAGGCACCACGAACGACGCCATTACGGCGAACCTCGACGGGAATCTCCCTCAGGTTGGGAACATTCTGGCGGCAGAGCGCGAGAAGGGTCGGGCCATCCGTGTGCTTCAGCGCAGCGGCGAAGGCACCAGCCGTCTCCTCGGGATCAGCTGGACGGATGACATCCAGGCCCGGAATCGCACGGAGTGCGGCAACTGTCTCGACCGGTTCGTGGGTCGGACCATCCTCACCGACGGCGACGGAGTCATGGGTGAAGATATAGGTGGTGGGAAGCTTGGAAAGCGCAGCCACACGGATGGAAGGACGCCCGTAATCGCTGAAGACCAGGAAGGTCGCGCCGGCGATGCGGAAGATACCGTCGTAGGCATAGCCATTCATAATCGCGCACATGGCGTGCTCGCGGATACCGAAGTGGATGTTGCGACCCTCGTTGTTCTCACGGGTGAAATCCCCTCCCCCCTCGATGTAGTTGAGCGTGGAACCGAAGAGATCGGCGCTACCGCTAACCAAGAGAGGCATCGCCTTGGAAATCGGCTGAAGTGCGATGCTCCCGGCTTTACGTGTGGCAATCGACTCGTCCTCCTTGAAAGGAGGAATGACGGCCAGAAGATCGGGGATGGTCTGATTCACACCGCTGTCGAGCAGAGCAGCAAGTTCCTTGTTGGAGGAGCGCCAGGCGGCGTACTCCTTCTGCCAGACGGAATGGGCCTCGGCACGCTTCGACTTGAGGTCCGCGAAGTAGGCGGTGACTTCGGGAGAGATGTAGAACTTCTCCTCAGGAAGACCGAGTCCCTTGCGGGCCTCATCGGAGAACTTCACTCCGGCCTCGCCGTGAGCCTTGTTCGTTCCTTCGACCTGCGGAATCCCTTTTCCGATCATTGTTTTGCAGATGATCATGTGAGGCATGCCCTTGGTCGACTTGGCCTTGTTGAAGGCCGCGAGGATCTCGTCCATGTTGTGTCCGTCGATCATCTGAACATGCCAACCGTAGGCGGCATAACGGGCGCCGACATCCTCGCTCTGGCTGACATTCAGCATCGCGTCGAGGGTGACGTTATTGGAATCAAAGAAGACGATCAGGTTGTCGAGACCAAGGTGACCGGCCAGTGAGGAGGCCTCAGCAGAGACACCTTCCTGCAAACAACCGTCGCCGCAGAGTACAACAACATGGTTGTTCAAGATCGTATGCTGGGGCGTGTTGAAGCGTGCTGCCGCCATCTTCTGGGACATCGCATACCCGACACCATTCGCCACACCCTGACCGAGAGGACCCGTGGTCGCCTCGACTCCGGGAGTCTCGTGGAACTCCGGATGCCCGGGGGTGATGCTGTGAAGTTGGCGGAATTTCTTCACCTCATCGAGAGAGAGATCAAAGCCGGCAAGATGAAGCCATGAGTAGAGGAACATGCTGCCATGACCGGCCGAGAGAATGAATCGGTCGCGATTGACCCAGCGTGGATTCGAGGGATCGATCTGCAGTGCCTCACCGAAGAGAACGGCCCCGATATCGGCCGATCCAAGGGGAAGTCCAAGATGACCCGACTTGCAGGCTGTGACGGCATCGATTGCGAGACCGCGGGCATCGCGCGCGGCGAGTTGGAGGATGTCTGTGTTCATAAATTCAGGCGCCTAGAACACCCTTCCCTCCGACTTTTGGCAAGCATTCTGCATGGGAAATATCGCCACATTCCCACAAACGCTCAGTGGATGACGGTCAAATCACCGAGGGTTGCTGCTGCGTGAGGCAGTGGAAGGCCCCGAGTCCCCAGATCAGTTCCCGGCAATCGATCGGGATGACTCTCCTCTCCGGGAAAAGCTCAGAGAGGATTCCGACAGCCACCTGATCCGAATCCCCACCAAAGGCTGGCAGCAGGATGGATGAGTTGGCTATGTAGAAATTGGCGTGACTGGCCGGCAACCTCAATCCCTCACGATCAATCCGTGGAGGCATCGGCAACTCAATCACACTCATAGGAGTGCCGTCTGCTAGTCGCATGGCTAGCAGTCGCTCGAGATTTGCGGCAAGGGGAGCATGGTTAGGATCGGCGACATTCGGTTCCACGACGGTCACCACCGTGGATCTGGAGACAAACCGCGTGATGTCATCGACATGGCCATCCGTATCATCCCCCTCGATTCCGTCTCCCAGCCAAAGGATCTGATCCACACCGAGGTAATCACGGAGTCCCTGCTCAATGGATTCCCGGTTCATGGTCGGGTTTCGGTTGGGATTCAGAAGGCAAGATTCCGTGGTCAGCAGGGCTCCTGCTCCATTCCCGTCAATCGACCCTCCCTCCAGAATGAATCCAGGCACGAAAAGCGGGTAAGCAAAGTGTCTGGCGATGGTCGTGGGAACCACGTCATCCTCGGCAAAGGGGGGGTACTTACCTCCCCAGGCATTGTAACCGAAGTCATTGACCGCCAACCTCGGGAAGTCCTTTCGTGTGACGAAGAGAGGTCCATGATCCCGACACCATGGTTCATTGGTGGGAATGTTGAAAAACTCCACTGACTCCATCGGCGCGACGGAGGAGAGAAGTCCCTTCACTTCTCTTTCCTGCTCGATGCTGGAAACATTGATCCGAAGGATCTCCGACTCGGCAATCGCAGTAGCCATGGAGACGAGGGCGGGAAGCACCCTGTCATAACTCTCTGGAAAGCTTTGCCCATTACGACGGGGCCAGGAGATCCAAGTCGCCTCGTGCCTCTCCCACTCGGCGGGCATGGAATACCCACCGGCACGCGGAGTTAATAGCGCTTCCGACACGCGGTCCGGGGATAAATGGGGTTATTGAAGGAACCGACCGCTTAGGCAGCCTGAAGCTTCTCCAACAGGGCCGCCTTGGAAGAGAGTCCCGTCATCCGCTCGGCGAGAACACCATTCCTGAAAATCATGAGCGTCGGGATCGCTGTGATTCGATGGGTGCCAGCAACTCCGGCGGCATCATCCACATTGACCTTGGCGACGGTCACTTTGCCGGCAAGTTCCTTGCCGAGTTCCTCGATGATCGGAGCGATCATCCTGCAGGGACCGCACCATGGTGCCCAGAAATCGACCAGCAGGACAGGGGAGGAAGCGACGGCCTGGTCAAAGGTTGCATCGTTGAGTTCAAGAACGTGTTCGGAGGCCATAATTTTTAAAGGTGTGAGTGATGGTTTTAGGAAAACAATGTCCAAAGCTGAACAGCCAAAGCCAGCAGCGCAAGAACAGTTGCAGCGATTGCCGGGATAAGATCGCTCCCATTCTTCGGTTCCTCTTCCGAAGGATTGACCGAAGTTGCTAAGGAGCGTCCTGATGCATCTCCCTCGGGGGAGGTTGTCTGGAGTTTGATCGCAACCTTGGGGGCCTGCATCGGTGATGGAATGCCCTTGTCTGGAGATGGTGCAGTGGATGCAACCGGTGCGACGGGGGGCTTTGAAAGTGGGACGGTTTCCTTGGCCTGTATCAAGGAGGGGGCGGCAGAAGAGATCTGGGGCTTAGCCACACCAACAACCGGGGGGACTAAGGTAACTGAAGACGAGGGTGGGACCAGAGGCATCGGAGGCTTCAACCCTCCGGTTAATGGTGGCCCCGAGAGGACTGGCTTGGGGGGAAGCTTGAGAGGAGGAAGTTTGACCGGACCGGGAGGGATCGGTGCCAGCTTGGGACTATCAGATGCCGGGGAGTCGTTCAGGGGATCGCTCATAATGAATGAAGTTGGTAGGAGGTGAGAGTGTCCCTGTCAATGATTCAGGCACAACTATAGGTCAACTCAGTGTGCTCCTTTGGCACTAAAAAACGTCGCGGGCTAGTTGTCGTGAGTAGCGCCTGCTGTCTTCACGGTATGGAGCATCGATGCGAAATCCTGAAGAATATTGATGGCTTCGTGGCGGATCGGATCGGGAGCGACTGCAGTGCTCTCTGCGTCCGGATCCTGCTCCTCATCATCGGAAGTCTTAGGTGCCGGCACCTTGGCAGGTTTCTTCTTGGCAGTGACTCGCGGCAGTTCGGGTTTGTCCACCGTATCGAGCGAAACCTCATAGGCTATAGGTTCGAGAACGGGGTGTTCCTTACGCTCGGCGACACGCTCTTTCTTCCGTGCTTTCTCCTTGGCGAGCTCCTCTTTCCTGATTTTTTCATTCAGCGACAACTCATTCTGATCGAGCCTCTGCCTCAGCAACTTCATGTCTTCCTGAATGAAATGAAACTCCGGTTCCTTGGCAACCCTCGCCTCGGAATGCTGGCGGAGAGAATCGATAAAGGGTGTCGTGAAATTGAATTTTTTGATGGTTTGAGGATCAACCTCATCATAGGCAAGGGGGTTGGGCAAGGATCCCTCCCCTATTTCAGGGGTATCCGTGGTGGAGGGGATCACGATATCCGAAATCACGCCACGGTGCTGAGTGGATCCTCCCGAGACGCGGTAGAATTTTTGGATGGTCAGCTTGAGGGAACCGGCATTCGAGGCTTGGGCATGAAAGAGTGGCATGAACTTCCCGACATCAAGAAGGGTCTGGACAGTCCCTTTGCCGAAGCTCCTCTGGTCACCCACGATAACGGCCCGACCATAGTCCTGAAGAGCGGCTGCAAAGATCTCGCTGGCCGAGGCACTCAGACGGTTTGCAAGGACCACCACAGGGCCCGTATAGAAGGGTTGTGCCTCATTGTCCTCAGAGACGGAGACCCGGCCGTTGGAGTCCTTGGCCTGAACAACGGGTCCTGGTCCAACAAAGAGACCGGTGAGGTTGATGGCCTCTTCAAGAGAGCCACCGCCGTCCCGGCGAAGATCGATAACGAGCCCCTCGATCCCCTCATTTTTCATGCGGTCCAAAATACGACGAACATCCTTGGTCGTGCTTTTTGCATCCCCCACACCATGTCGCTCCATCTCCGCATAAAAGGAGGGAACCGTCAGCCACCCCAAACGCTGGATCTTTCCATCGGCATCCTTGGTCTCGATCACCTCACCCTTGGCCTCGGACTCCTTGAGTTTTACCTCGTCACGAGTGATCTCGATCACGGAGCGCTTGGAGGGATCCGATGCATTGGCCGGAATGACCTGAAGCCTTACAAGACTCCCCTTGGCTCCACGGATTTTCTCAACGACCTTATCGAGTTTCAGATCAACCACATCTTCGAAGGGATTCTTTCCCTGTGCGACGGCAGCGACCCTGTCATTGGCCTTCAATCGCCCATCCTTGTCGGCGGGACCACCTGGAACAACTTCAACGATCCTGGCATAACCGTCATCGGGCCGGAGAACCGCTCCAATGCCGACCAAGGAAAGCTTCATCTGGATGTTGAAGTTCTCCATGTCGGAGGGACTCATGTACTCGGAATGGGGATCATAGCTCTCAGAGAGGGCGATCAGGAAGGTCCTGATCACATCCTCGTCGTTCTGCTCCAGGATATCTTTGCGAAACTGCTCGTAGCGCTTCGACACGACCTTGGTGGGAGGATTGACAGGGTGCTCGTTGAGATGCTCCTGCAGGAGTTCAGCCTCAATCCTGTCGGCCCAAAGTTTGTCAGCCTCCTCACTATTGGCCGGCCAAGGAGCTTTCTTTCTGTCGATTTGCACGGATTTGTTGCTGGTAAAATCATGGGGTTCGGCGGCGAGCGCTTTATTCTTGGCGACACGCGCCTCAACCCGTTCGCGGAAGCGGGTGAAGATTTCACGGGGCGCGGTAAGATCTCCCTGAAGGATCGAGGAGGAGAGCGTCGGTGAAAACCGATCCATGAATTCATCGATATCTCCCGAAGTCAGATAGAGATGGTTGTAATCAAGGAGTCGGAAATAGTTCTTAAGCACTCTCTGAGCCATCGTCTGATCGGGCTCGGATTCTGTATGCGGCGGTGTCTTCTCAGCGAGGGAGAGAGGGTGAAGATAGTGCCCCTGCTCGAGCATCCTCACCACCGTTGCGGCAACAGGCCCCATTTCGGTGGGGGGCTTGTTCGTTTCCTCGGCACAAAACAGACTGCCGGCACAAAGAATCGGTACAAGAAGCTGAAGTGCAGGAATAAAATGTCGGACGCGTCTAACCATGGGATTCGTTAAGGTTGCAGAGGGTGAAGAAAAAGGCAAACTTCCTGACATGCGAAAGAATGAGACACCCCACCCCCTGAAAACGTTCACCGGTGGTGTTGTGGATACGAATGCCTACTTTTACGAGTGCCCGGAGGGCAATATCCTGATCGACGCCCCAGAGGGGGCTGCCGAGGCCTTCAAAGAGGCCAAGATTTCACTGCTTTTCCTGACACATGGTCATTTTGACCATGTTTGGGATGCTGCTGAGATCGTACGCCAACACCGATGCCCTGTTTTCATGCATAGTGTCACCGAGGCGATGATGGCTGATAAGAACCTCCTGAGGAGATTTGGCATGGATCTTGAAGTGGAGCCGCTTATCGCAGATCAGAGGATAGGCGAGGGGAAATACTCGTTTCTCGGAAGAGATTTTGAGGTCTTTGAGGTCCCCGGCCACTGTCCTGGCAGCCTCTGCCTCTACGCAGAGGGTCAGGAGGACAATCCGAGCACACTCTTCGGCGGGGACGTTCTGTTTGCCGGAGGGGTCGGGAGGTGGGATCTTCCCGGAGGCGATCATGACGTGCTCATATCAGGGATTCAAACCAAGCTTCTCCCCTTACCCCCTGAAACAATTGTCCACGCAGGTCACGGTCCCTCGACAACGATCGGCAGGGAGAAGTCTGCCAATCCCTACCTGCAGGAGATCATCTCCTAAGCCTCGGCACTCGACAGCAAACACCATCCCGACATAAAAACCTCCCATGCCCTCTTTTGCCTTTGTAGCCCTCGATGCCCAAGGGCAGCAGGTCAGTGATTTCCTCGACGCAGCAAACCAGTCGGAGGCCATCAATGCACTCCGCTCCCGGGGCCTCTTCCCCACAAGTCTGAGGGAAGAAGCAAGAGGGATCCTTTCCACGGGTTCAAAGGCCGGAGCAAAAGGCGAGAAAACGTGGAAGTCCACCTTCAAAATTCCGTTCCTCGAGCGGAAGACCATCAAGGGGAAGACCCTCATGATCTTCACGCGTCAACTCGCAACCCTGATCGATGCCGGACTTCCCCTTTTACGGGGCCTCACCGTACTCGGAAAGCAGGAACCAGATCCCCTTCTTAAGAAGACCATCACCCAGATCTCCGATGCCGTGCAGGGTGGTGGCACCTTCAGCGAGGGACTGGCCGGACACCCCAGGATC
>WBXH01000047.1 GCA_008933015.1 Verrucomicrobiota bacterium
CATCGCACTCTTCCTTCCGCTCATCGGAATCATCAGCGGGATGCAGTCACAATGATGACATCAAGGAGCTCTCGACTTCCAGCGACTCTCCCGCAGTGGTCGGGTGGGTTCACCATTGTTGAGCTGATGGTGGTCATCACCATCATCTCCATCCTAGCCGGACTGATTCTTTCGACAGCAGGATACGTGCAGAAGAAAGGTGCTACCTCACGAGCCTCTGGAGAGATCGCAGCGATGGCGGCTGCTCTTGAAAACTACAAGGCCGATAACGGAGATTACCCCAGTAACAGCAGCTCAGCCACCACCGCTTTGCTTCAAGCCCTGATGCCCACCAATGGAGGGAAGGTCTATTATGAGTTCAAGACAAACTCGATCACTAACACCGGCATCCTGGATCCCTTTGGGCTCAACTATGGATACCAGTATCCAGGTGCAGCCAATCACAGTGGCACAAACTTCTATGACCTTTGGTCGACGGCCGGCGGATCAAGTAATTCGGCAAAGTGGATCAAGAATTGGTAATTCTTAAAGCGCTGAAATCGTCGGGAGATCTTTCCAACCGGCAACGACCAACTGCGACCAACTCTCCAGTTGATCGTGGCGTGCTGCAAGTTCCTCAAGGTTCAGGAATCCCAACTCGGCAATAGCCTCCTCGTTGGCAGTCACAGCGGGTTCGGAGAGCTGGCACTGGTGAACGATTCCAAGATGAACGGATCCGACAGCGTTGGAATCATCATTGAGCAGGGCCAAGGGACGCTCAATGAAGGCGCTGGCAATGGAGAGTTCCTCCTGCAGTTCACGCATGAGAGCACGCTGATAGGCGCCCTGATCAAAGGCCTCTCCGAGACCATCCCCATCATTGATATGGCCACCGATGCCCACCGAACCCTTCTTGAGCAGGCGGGTTTCTCCGCTTCCTGATCCGCGCCGATAATGCAGGAGCAAATCTCCGGAGGTTACCACGACATAGGGAATGATCTGCTTCAGCGAAGGATCCTCCTCGGCATCAGGACGTGGAACGAAAAAATGATTTCCGGGTTCAAAGAAGGCTTTCAGGTAGCGGCCAACATCGGACTGCAATCCCTGGAAGGAACCGAGTTCATCAAAAAGAGAGCGACGGATGACAAGGACTTGTTCGGACATTTGGAGGAGAAATCTTGGGCGTTTGTTTTTTGGTGAATCCCAATTAGCTGAAAAAGGGGATGACCTCCTTACATTCTTTTCCAAGGTTCCTGATTTCCAGATTAATCTGAAAAAGGTTGGGGCTTATCCTTCCAGATAAGGGGCTAACTTTTCCTTCAAGGAATTGCGGGCGCGAAAAAGAAGGCTTTTGACTGCGGGAAGAGTACATCCGAGAACCACTGCGATCTCTTCGTACGGCAACTCCTCGTAACGCCTCAGCACCACGGCGAGACGCTCCTTTTCAGGAAGGGAGGCCAGTGCCGCCTCGATGGCACGATTAAGTTCCTCGTCCAGCAACGAACGATCAGGAGACTGCCTCCCATCAGGATAATCTGGCATTTCCCGTTCCTCATGCGATTGAGGCACCAGTTTGGCACGGGACCTGCGCCGGGACTCGTTGAAAACAAGGCGCTTGGTAATGGTGAGTAACCACGTGGTGAAGCGGGCTTCCGGACGCCAACGGGGAGCTGATTTCCAGACGTTCAGAAAAACCTGCTGAGCAATATCCTCCGCATCAGTCGGTCCGACCATACGGGCAACCGTTCCTACTACAAGGTTCTGATGACGCTCCACAAGTGACCGGAAGGCCTTCTCATCGCTGGAGGCAACAAGCCTCATCAACTCTTCATCGGTTGCGGGGATGGGATCCGTCACGGTTGGTATCGTGCCTGAAAATCAGAATGAGGGGATGGAGAATTTTTTAACCCTTCTGAACGGCCACTCTCCCTATAGGATCTCCCTTGGCCAGGAAAATGGTTTCAAACTCCGTGATCGGTCTCTCCAATCCATCCTCCCATGGAACCTCAATCCATCCACCCTGTGCGGATAGCCCCTCCTTCATCGATTGAAAGTACCCCTGATGATCTGTCATCAGTCGGAGGACACCTCCGTATTTGAGCCTTGAGGCGGCGACCTGTAGAAAATCGACGTTCACAAGACGACGAAACCAGTGCCGACGTTTCGGCCACGGGTCGGGGAAGGAAACATGAAGGGCATCCAGAAATCCTTCGGGGACAAGAGTCTTGAGGGACTCACTCCCCCACCCTCTCCAGACCAAGGCGTTCGGCAAACCGAGGCGCTCGATCTTTTTGTTCGTCCTAGCAACCCGGGCAGACAATCCCTCGATACCGAAAAAAAAGACCAAAGGATTTAGGATGGCGCTCTCGGTCAGGAACTTTCCTTTGGCCGCGCCGAAGTCACACTCGATTCGATCAAAGCCCTTGCACTTCAAGAGCAAGGACTCGGAAGCTGCGGAAAGGTCCCTGTTCGGCACCATCCTTCCAGGTGTTGGGGGCAAATCATGCCCGGAGATCCGAACCACGGGAATCAGGCGGCGGTCTTATCCTGCCGACGACGGACAAGGGCCGAGCGACGACCCTCAACAACAGCCCTGTTGAGCGTCACCCCCTGAAGATCGTCTCTGTCCGGAGCCTCGTACATCACATCCAGCATGATCTTTTCAAGGAGCGAACGGAGAGCCCGCGCACCGGTTCCCTTTTTCACAGCGGACTCGGCGAGGGCACACAGCGCATCCTTCGTCACCGTCAGAGTGATGTCATCCATGGCAAGCAACTTGGTGAACTGCTTGACCAGCGCGTTGCGAGGCTCGGTCAGGATCTTGATCAGCTCGCTCTCCGTCAATTGCTGAAGTGACGTGAGGATGGGAAGACGACCAATGAACTCCGGAATCATCCCGAACAACAGGAGATCCTCCGGCTCAACCATCGAAAGGAGCTTCAATTCATCCATCACTTCACCACTTTGGAGCGTTGCGGCATGGAATCCGAGGGTCTTGGAGCCGAGTCGGCGCTCCACGATCTTGTCGAGACCAACAAAGGCTCCGCCACAAATGAAGAGGATATTCTGGGTATTGAGTTGGATATACTCCTGATGCGGATGCTTGCGCCCTCCCTGCGGGGGAACGTTACAAGTCGTTCCCTCGAGAATCTTGAGCAGCGCCTGCTGGACACCCTCTCCCGAGACATCGCGGGTGATCGAAGCACTATCCGACTTGCGGCCGATCTTGTCGATCTCATCGATGTAGACGATGCCGATCTCGGCCTTCTTCACATCGTAATCCGCGCTCTGAAGGAGCCTAAGCACAATATTCTCAACATCCTCACCCACGTATCCGGCCTCGGTGAGTGTGGTCGCATCGGCAATGCAGAAGGGCACATCGAGAATACGGGCCAGCGTGCGGGCCATCAGCGTCTTGCCGGATCCTGTCGGGCCGATGAGCAGGACATTGCTCTTCTCCATCTCAACTTCGGCGAGACCTTCCGTGAGCAACCCCGGTTGGAGCCCCTCACGCTCAAGAGCTATGCGCTTGTAGTGATTGTGCACAGCGACCGAAAGCGTTCGCTTGGCGAGATCCTGACCGATGACATGGGCATCCAACTCACGCCGAATCTCAGAAGGCTTGGGCACGCGTAGCGTGGCACCTTCACCACGGGAGACATCCTCACCAATCTCCTTGTCCAAGATCCCCTTGCAGACCTTGATGCAGCTATCACAGATGTAGACGCCCGGTCCGGCCACAAGTTTACGGACTTCCGCGTGACTCTTTCCGCAAAAAGAGCACATCGTGAGATTGCTGGTTCTGGCCATAAAGAAGGAAAATGAAAACCGTTACTCAGCTGCTTCCTTTGCCTTTTCGGGAGGATTTTTAAGTTCTTTACGGCTCTTGACCACCTCGTCCACCAAGCCGTATTCACAGGCTTCATGGGCAGTCATGTAATAATCACGATCGGCATCTTTTTTCACCTGTTCCTCGGGCTTACCGGTGTTTTCAGCGATGATTCGGATCAGTCGGCGATTAAGCTTGTACATGAATTCGACACTCCGTTCGACGTCACTGGCTGTACCTTGGGCACCACCGGAGACCTGATGGATCATGATATCGGAATTCGGAAGAGCAAACCTCTTTCCCTTGGTTCCGGCACAGAGAAGGAACGCGCCCATGCTTGCGGCCATTCCCATGCAGTAAGTGTTCACATCGCAGGTCACGAACTGCATCGTGTCATAAATAGCCAGACCTGCGGTGACTGAACCACCAGGTGAGTTGATGTAGATGTGGATGTCCTTCTTGGCATCCTCCATTTGGAGGAAAAGCAGTTGGGCAATGACTAGGTTCGAGACATGGTCGTCGATTCCCGTGCCGATGAAAATAATACGATCTTTGAGGAGACGGGAATAGATGTCGTAGCTCCGTTCTCCACGACCGGTCTGCTCCACCACCATGGGAATGAGCATGGAGTGAGGGCTGTTTGTGCGTGCCATACTAGTGGTCATGCCCGCAACCGGGGCCATGGACGTGTTCTTCATTATGGGAGTGTGTGGAATGGGTCGGTGTTTCTACTTTCAGAGCCGGCTTTGGATCTTCGCCATTAACTCTAGCATGGGCTACGACGACATCAAGGGCCTTGCCCAGCGAGATCTCCTCTTCGATACCGGGGATGGCGTGGTTCTTCTGAAGCTCTTGGAGAAACTTCTGGGGCGGCATCTTGTACTGCTCGGCCATGGCGGTGATGCGCCAGGCGAGTTCGTCACGGCCGACCGTGATATTCTCCCTGCCGACAATCTCTCCAAGAATGAAGTTCAGCTTCACCTTGTCACCGGCGCTCTGGCGTGCTGCACCAAGAAGTTCTTCCTGATGGGACCGAAGTTCCTCCTCGCTGACGCCACGAGTCTGATTCTCACGGATGATCTCCTTGAGCATTGTATTGCTCTCGCGCTCGACCATCGACGAGGGGGTGTCGATCGAGACAAGCTCGAGCAGCTTTTTGACAACCTCCCCGCGGACTCCACGCGTGAAGTTCTCCTCCGCGTTTGAGATGAGGCGTTCCCTCACCTGACCGCGGATCTTCTCCAATGTGAGCCCGGGACTCAGCTTGGCGGCAAAGGCGTCGTCGAGGGGAGGGAGCATGCGCTCCTTGATTTCGTGGAGGGTCACTTTGTAGGTGACCTTGTAACCGCGAAGTTTTTCCTCAAGGAAATCGGTGGGGAAGGAGACTACACAGTCACGCGACTCACCCGCCTTCATTCCGACCATGGCGGAAGCTAGGCCCGGAATAGGACGATCGTCCTCCATCCGGATCCAGAAATTCTTGCGACCTGCGTAGGTGGGCTGGAGATCAGGGTATGTCTCGAGAAGAGGCTTGTTTTCTATGGAGCCTTCGTAGTCCAGGACTGCGAAATCACCCATGGCCAGTTCACGGCCCTCCACAGTCTTGAACTCGGCGAGATCGCCACGGAGGCCGTCCAGGAACTGCTCCACTTCGGACTCCTCCACACCCTTCTTTTCAAGGGTAATTTCCAGTCCCTTGTAGTCGGGGAGATCGAACGGGGGACGGGTCACCACCGTGGCGGTGAAATGAAGCGAACGGTCTGCCTCCAGACGGACATCACGGACACTGGGGCTCTGGACCGGGGTAAGCTTCTGCTCGTTGAGGACCTCCCTGACGGCAGCATCGAGAAGCTTGCGGGTGACTTCCTGCTCCATGTCCTGGCCGTACTTCTTTTCGACGATTGCGAGGGGGGCTTTTCCTTTACGGAATCCGGGAAGATTTGCCTGACGGCGGTATTCGGAGCCGATCTCTTTCCATTCCTCTTGGAAGCGCTCGGGGGGAAGTTCAATGTGCAGGTCGAAGATGCAGGTCTCTTTCTGTTCGGTAGTGACTTTCATAATGAGCCGAGAAGCAAAGCATGGGGAACCTCCTCGGACAACATCCAATGCCTTTTTTTCTCGATTCAGGGCATAAAGCTTGTTTGAAAGGCTCAACCCCCACCCATGGGTTTGCATCACGGCCCTCCGTTCCCTATAGAAGGAACCTCCCATGCGCTCCATCAGGCTCTTTCTCTACGGCATCCCAGCCTTGCTGGTCCTGATCCTTGGAGCCGCCTTTGTGAATGCCACCTTCCTTTCGGTCACGAAAAAGAACGAGATGTCGATCGGCACGCTCGGGGAACCCTCCACCCTCAACCCCATCCAGCAGGCCGACTCCGCCGCCTCGGAAATCGCCGGGATGATGTTCAACGGGCTTCTCAAATACAGCAGAGATCTTGAGATCATCGGCGACTTGGCCACCACTTGGAGCCTTTCCCAAGAGACCACCTTCCGCTTCCAGAACAACGAGGAAGCCGTAAAAAGCAGGGACTTTCTCAAGTCCTTATTTCCCACGTACCCAGCGTGGCCAGTGACAGGCATGGACGTGGAGGGGGATCTGTTGATCCTGCACCTCAGTCAGGCAGGCCTTCATGACTCCGAGCAGATCTTCAAGTCCCTCTGGGATTTTAATTACAATCCCCTCCCCTTTCCTGCCCAAGAAAAAGGAGAAAAACCTCGCCTCTTCCTCGCCGAGCCGATCCTGAAGTTCACCCTTCGACACGATGTCCGTTGGCATGACGGAGCCCCCTTCACGGCGGCCGATGTGGCCTTCACTTATCACGCCATCATGGACGAGAGGGTGGCCTCCCCACGGCGCTCGGATTTTGAACTCGTCTCCTCGCTGACTATTCCCAGCCCCTACGAGGTCATCGTCCGCTACAAGAAGCCCTTCTCCCCGGCCCTAGCAAGCTGGATGCAGTCGATCCTGCCCGCTCACCTGCTGGAAAAGGTCGACCCAGCAAAATGGCCCGAGGTCTACAATCGCCACCCCATCGGCACCGGCCCCTTCAAGTTCAGTTCCTGGAAAACCAACGAGCAAATCAGGCTGGTTAAGAATCCCGACTACTTCCTGGGTTCCCCCTGGCTCGATTCCATCGTCTTCCGCGTTCTTCCCGATCCCCTGACACTCCAGCTCGCTTTCGAGACGAAGCAGGTCGATTTCTGGGGAGTCCAACCCTGGGCCGTGAAGGGTCTGGAAAACGACCCCCGCTACGACCTCTTCAGCGCTCCCGGGAACATGTACAACTACATCGGGTGGAATCTACGTCGCCCCATGTTCCAGGATCTAAGGGTGCGACAGGCACTGGCTAAGGCCGTCAATGTTCCCCAGATGATCAAATACATCATCTATGGCCGGGGAGTTCAGTCCAACGGCATCTACACACCGCAGGTCTGGTTTTACGACCCGAAGGTCCGCCCGCTCTCCTACGATCCCGCCGCCGCAAGGGCGTTACTGGATCAGGCCGGATGGAAGCCCGGTCCGGATGGCATCCGCGTGAAGGATGGGAAACGGCTCTCCTTTACGCTGCTGGCTAACAACGGCAACGAAGTCCGCCGCGATATTGCGACCCTCGTCCAAGATGACCTCAAGCAGGTCGGTATTGAGGTAAAGGTGGAGATCTACGAGTGGGCCGTCTTGCTTAAGCGCTTCGTGAACAAGGGGGAATTCGATGCCATCGTGCTCGGTTGGGGACTCGGCTACGACTTCGACCAGTATGCCATCTGGGACTCGAGCCAGACACACCCCGAGGAGCTCAACTTCGTCGGATATTCCAACCCCAAGGTCGACCGACTCCTCTCGGATCTTCGCCAAGAATACAGCCGATCCGAGATCATCAGGATGGCTGGTGAACTTCAGCAAACGATCTACGATGACCAACCCTACCTCTTCCTCTTTGTTCCGGAAGGGACCTCCGTGATGTGGAAAGGAACCTACCGGATCAGGCGCCCAGGACCACATCCCGGTGAGTGGATCGACTCACCCGTCACCATGACCAAGGCCGGATGGAGCTATGACATGGAGTGGTTTTACCGACCAGAGTACCCACCCAAGGTAAAAACGGTGAAATCCTCATCGGTCTCAATAGGATCGAAAGCTTCAGCCCCATAACTATCCAAGCCATGGGATCCTTTATCATACGCCGACTTGGCCTGAGTCTTGTCCTGCTGTTCATCATCAGCATCATCTCGTTTTTCATTGTGACCCTCACCCCCGGTAGTCCCTACCCGTGGGGCGAACTGAACCCCAAGATCTCCGCCGAGGTGAAGGCCAACTTCCGCAAGAAGTTCCACCTCGATCGCCCCCTTCACGAACAGTACGCCCTCACCATGCGCGACCTCTTCACTGGGAATCTCCGCAGCATCAAGGATGACCGCCCCGTGATGTCCCGGATCATGGAGCGCCTCCCGGCAACACTTGCCCTAAACGTCACCTCCATCCTGATCTCACTCTCCTTCGGGACACTGCTGGGGGTGGCCGCGGCCCGCTATGCCGGAAGTTGGCAGGAGATCACCGGGTCCTTTGTCACCTTCATCTTCATTGCCCTGCCGGGATTCTGGATCTCTTACCTCCTGGCAATCGTCTTGGTGACGACGTTCGGGGTTCCCATCCTCGGCACCCAAAGCTACGGGATCGACTTTCCGAATGCTGCCGCCGATTGGCTCGACCGGCTCTGGCACCTGCTCATTCCGGCAACAGTGCTCGCCTTGGGGGGTATCGCTGTCCAGTCCCGCTACCTTCGCGCCACCATGATCGGGACCATGCGCGAGGATTACATCCGCACTGCCAGATCCAAAGGACTCCAGGAGGAGGTCGTCCTCTACAAGCACGCACTCCGCAACTCCATCCGCCCCATCATCTCCGGGATCGGCATGCTCCTTCCCGCGCTCATCAGCGGGGCCGTGATCGTGGAGAACATCTTTGCCTACCCGGGCATGGGCAGGCTTGGCTACGAGGCTGTTCTTGAGAGAGATTACCCGACACTTGTTGCATTGAACTTCGTGGTGGCCGCCCTCGTTTTGCTTGGCAACTTGATCTCGGACATCCTTTCAGCCGCGGTTGATCCCCGGGTAAGGCTCGAATAAACCCATTTTTTGAAACTAAGCCATGCGCTCGCACATCACACTGCTTAAAGGTTCTGACAAGAACCCTCAGGCATCCCGATTCCTGAGGCGCTTTCTGTCGAATCCCTTCGCCCTCCCGGCCGTGGTGATGATTCTCCTTTTTGTGCTGATCGCCCTGGG
>WBXH01000048.1 GCA_008933015.1 Verrucomicrobiota bacterium
CGCGATATATCCTATGGTAACGCGGAGGGGGAGAACCTCTTGCTTGATGCCCATGTTCCTGAAGGCAAAGGCCCCTTTCCTGTTGCTATACTTATTCACGGAGGGGGATGGAGCGGTGGTGATAAGATCGGCACCCTGAAATCGGGAAGCAGTGCCGATATCACCCCTTGGTTTGCTCCTCTCTCAAAAGCCGACTTTACATGGTTCTCAATCAACTACCGTCTGGCTCCAAAGCACAGATGGCCCGCTTGTCTTCAAGATGTTCAGACCGCCATACGATGGGTCAAAGCTCATGCCTCCGACTTTAAGGGTGATCCTAAACGGATTGTGCTCATCGGGCATTCGGCAGGAGGTCAACTCGCCTGCCTTGCCGGAATGCTTGCCAACAATGACACCTCCGTTCAGGCAGTCATTGGTTTTGCTCCCGTGACCAACCACGAGCAGGATCTGTCACAGCGTGGGGGACTGAGTTCCTCGCTTCAAAATCTCCTCAATCTTCCTAAGGAGGTGACACCCGAGTCTCTCTCGCTACTACGCGACATTTCCCCCATCAATCATGTGCCTGCGGGAGTACCTCCCTACCTTTTGATCCATGGTGATTCAGATGTC
The DNA here is from genome assembly GCA_008933015.1 of Verrucomicrobiota bacterium. Taxonomy (GTDB): domain Bacteria; phylum Verrucomicrobiota; class Verrucomicrobiia; order Chthoniobacterales; family UBA6821; genus UBA6821. Next base: position 610 of record WBXH01000048.1, read on the forward strand.
ACTGTTCCCATCCAGCAGTCCCGGGACTTTCAGCAAAAGCTGAAAGCTTCTGGAAATGACTGCGACCTGATCGTTATCCCGGGAGGAGTCCACGCTCTGGCGGACTGGCAGAAGTGTCTGCCTGACTACCAAGAGCAGATGATATCTTGGTTAAAAAGAAAGTTTACAAATGCGCAAGTAACTTCACCTTGGAAACCCGATCTCGGTAACGGAGATTATAAAAATCCCGTTATTTACGCTGATTATTCCGATCCTGACGCCATCCGTGTTGGGGATGACTATTGGCTGACCTCATCCAGTTTTTCTCATCTTCCTGGACTGCCGATTCTACACTCGACTGATCTCGTGAACTGGGAGTTGGTTTCTCATGCCCTGCCTCGCCTATCGCCCGAGGCTACTTATGGAGTTGCTCAACCGGGAAACGGGGTTTTTGCGCCATCGATACGTTTTCACGATGGAAAATATTTTATTTATTATCCCGACCCCGATTTTGGAATTTATGTAACCACGTCAAAGACTCCGACTGGTCCTTGGAGTGACCCCGTTTTAGTGAAGGGCGGCAAGGGCTTTATTGATCCTTGTCCTTTTTGGGATGACGACGGGAAGGTCTACCTCATCCATGCGTGGGCCAAGAGTCGTTCGGGATTTAATAACAGATTGAATCTTCTTCGCCTTAATGACTATGGCACTGCTAGCACTGATGACCTCGGTGTTCTTATCAATGGTGATGAACTCCAGGGCTTCAAGGTTCTTGAGGGTCCTAAGTTCTACAAACGAAATGGTTGGTATTATATCTTTGCTCCTGCAGGAGGGGTTAAGACTGGTTGGCAGTCTGTTTTCCGATCAAAGAATATTTTTGGTCCCTACGAACAAAGAATAGTGATGGACCAAGGAAAAACTTTGGTGAACGGACCACATCAGGGAGCTCTTGTGGATACTCCCTCTGGCGATTGGTGGTTCCTGCATTTCCAGGATCAAGAGGCCTATGGGCGGGTTGTTCATCTTGAACCTGTTGTCTGGAAGAACGATTGGCCACTGATCGGAGAGGATCAGGGAAATGGCAGGGGGCAACCCGTGATTACTCATGCAAAACCCTCCATTCTACCCGCTATCGTTGCTCCATCTCATGTGAAATCGGGATCCCCGGAACTCGGTCTTGAGTGGCAATGGCAGGCAAATCCCTGCAGGGAATGGTATTCGCTCAATGAGGAGAACCATTTTCTAAGACTGCATGCGACCCCTGCAATAAAAGGCAATCTGTGGCTAGCTCCACACCTTCTCCTCCAGAAGTTTCCTGCTCCCCGATTTACTGCAGAAACATGCTTGGAACTTTCCTCCGTATCTCGCGGAGAGCGGGCTGGCTTGGTTATTTTTGGTTCCGACTACGCGACAATTACCGTAGAGAGAGCAGAAGACGGATATCAAGCTGTCTCGTCTCAATGCGTTGATGCAGACAAGGGAAAACAGGAAGTGATGACCTCATCGATTCCGCTTACCTCCGGAAAAGTATTTCTGCGGGTTGATGTTACGGAGGGAGCCCATTGCCGTCTCTCTTTTAGTCAGGATGGGAAAGTCTTTAAAAGTCTTGGTACTGAATTCGTCGCCAAACCGGGCCGCTGGGTCGGGGCAAAAGTTGGCCTTTTTTGTGAGTCTCTCGAGAAAAATTCAAAAGGACATGCGGACATTTCATTTTTCCGAATCAGCCCACTCATCGCAGAAGAACCGCTCAAGATCGACTCACCGCACCGTGAGTTAACGCGATGAAGATGATCAGACGACGGCGCTCAGGCCGCCGTCCACAACGAGAAGGTGTCCATTGACGTAGTTGGAGGCTGGTGATGAGAGGAAAATGGTAGCCCCAACGAGATCCTCGACACATCCCCAGCGCCCTGATGGGGTGCGCCCGCGGATCCAAGAGTCGAATTTCTCATCTTGGACAAGACTCTTCGTCATCTCCGTCTCGATGTAGCCAGGTGCGAGCCCGTTAATCTGGATATTGTTTTTAGCCCACTCGGCGCACATGGATCGGGTGAGCATCTTGAGTCCACCCTTTGCTGCCGAGTAATTCGCGATGGTAGGGCGCGCCAATTCACTCATGAGAGAACAGACATTCACGATCTTACCGCTTTTTCTTTCGATCATGCTTGGTGCCACTGCTTGGCTCACAAGGAAGGCACTGGTCAGGTTGGTATCAATGACCGCCTGCCAATCGGCCAGGGTCATCTCGAGAAGGGGAGCGCGGCGCTGGATCCCTGCATTATTGATCAGGATGTCGATGTGCTTTCCCGACTCTGTGAGACTTGCAAGTGCCGCTTTGATGGAATTGGGGTTGGTTACATCAAAAGCCAAACTCTCGACTGTGTGACCCTCGGCTGAAAGTTCTCTATGGGCGGCCGAGAGTTTCTCGCTAGATCGTCCGTTCAGAATTACGGAGGCCCCTGACTCTGCTAGTCCCCTTGCAATAGCCAAGCCGATACCCTGGGTGGATCCTGTGACAAGGGCTCTCTTTCCGTTGAGTGCAAAGCGTTCCAGTGTTTTTTTCATGAGAAATGTTCTCCTAGGTAATCTGCTCCGGGGCAATATCCAATCTCCGCACACTCCCAATGAGAAGAAAGAGAACTCCCGTAGCAATCGGCGCCAGCAGTCCAGCGGCGAGTAGGATTGGGGTGTAAGAGAACCGATCGACCACCCATCCCGTGGTGAAGGTGAAGATCATGGCACCAAGCCCTGCTGCAGTTCCCGCAAATCCGGCAATCGATCCGACGGCTCCTACCGGAAGGAGATCGCTCGCGAGGGTTTGGACGTTGCTAACCCAGAACTGGAACGCAAAGAGAGTCACCCCGATGCAAGCCAGAGCAGTGATCGGTGAATCGACATAGGCTGCGCCGACTCCTGCTGGGAGAAGTAATGTCGCAAAAAGAATCGCCGTCTTGCGCGAGCGATTGACGCTCCACCCCCACGAGATGAGTTGACCTGAGAGCCATCCACCAAGGAGCGCTCCCGCACCCGCTGCCAAAAACGGGGCCCAGGCTGAGGCCCCGATCTGCTTCATGCTGAAGTGACGCACGTCGGAGAGATATTTCGGAAGCCAGTTCAGGTAGAGCCACCAGATCGGATCGCCGAAGAAACGTGCCAGAATGATTGCCCAGACCTCCTTGCGTCGGATGAGAATGGGCCACGGGATCAACGTTGAAGGATTCCATTTCTCGTTGAGGTTGGAGGTGAGGGGGCGAGCACTCTCCAACTCCATGCTCTTTGGATAGATAGAGATCCAGGCCCAGAGCCAAAGAATGCCGAGTAGTCCTGTCAGGACAAATGTCGCCCGCCAACCGACGGTGAGCTGGAGACCAATGATGAGAGGGGCAGCAAGTGCAGGACCAAAGGATGCGCCTGCATTGGCTATCCCCATCCCAAGGGCCCGTTCCTTGTTGGAGAACCACGCGGCGATTGTACGTGTGGCGCCCGGCCAATTGCCTGCCTCTCCGATTCCCAGGAGGCCTCGAAGGAAACCAAGGCTCAGGATTCCTGTAACCGCTGCGTGGGCGATCTCGGCCACTGACCAGATCGAGATCGCCAATGTGTAGCCAAGCCTGCTTCCCACCTTGTCAAAGACACCACCCCAGAGCCACATTGAAAGCGCGTAGGCAAAAAGAAAGCACGAGCCGACAGCCCCGTACTGGGTGTTGGTCATGGAGAGATCCTTGCAGAGCACGGGAGCCATCACCGAAACCGTCTGACGGTCGATGTAGCTCACCAATGTCGCACAAAAGATCAACCCGATCACAGCCCACCGTAAGGGGTGTTGAGTGGCAGGAGCGGTTTCGTCCGTCATTTCGATCTGATGGTTCTTCTGCTCCGGGGGAGGGTCACGGCCGATTATTTGAACTTATCGCGCATCGCCTGAAGTCCCGGGATACCGGCCATCAGGTGCGTGTGGGCTGGGTCAAAGTACTGGATCAATGAGCGTTGGTGTTTACCGACGAGGATCGTGAAGATGTAGCCCTCGTGCCCTGGCGATGTCGCGGTCGGATGGTGTCCCTTGTCCACGAGAAAGGTGTCACCATTCCGTGTCATCACGACCTGTGCCTCACCATCAGGCTGGTAGCAGAACTGGGCTCCGAATCCGGTCTCCGGGCGGAAGCGGTAGTGGTAGACCTCCTGAAAGTCGGTTTCCTCCGGCGGGCGCTCCGTGTCGTGCTTATGAGGAGGATATCCCGACCAGCAACCCGGATCGGCGTAGAGTTCGCTCACGAGGAGTCTGCTGCAACGACCAGCCCCATTATGCCCAAGAATGTTGAAGATCCTGCGACGAGTATGTGTTTCTACAGACCCGACATCAACGCACTCCACCTCTTCAGGCGTGATGCGGAAGGGAGGGAATGAGTCTTGAGATTTAGCACCCGCAACGGCGACCTCGGTGCCGGGCTTCGTGGCAGTGACCTTGATAGTGGATCCCGTTCCTGCGTAGACCGAGTCAGCACAACCGGACCAGATATCCTCACGGATACCCACGGATAAAAACGGCTCTTCGCCCACCACGATGTCGGTCTGACCGGAGAGCACAACCAAGACCAGTTCATGACCTGGTTCAGAAATCGTCAACGTTTCCCCAACTTCGGGACGGAGGAGGCGGAACGAGCAGAGATCGGTGGGGGTTTTATCGGCAGGAACGATTTGGAGATCGTTTCCATGGGTTCGGTTGCGGATGAGTTGAGGCATTCCATGAACCGACCATATTCATTAGGAAGAAACAAGTGCTGTCACTGGTGGATCTTATCTTTCAGGCACACAATCTATTGGATCCAACTTGTCAGGGTAGCATCAACCGACTACCCCTATCCTCCATCCAATTGCACATTTTCTCTTTCAACAATGCGAACACATCTCTTCCCCCTTTTCATTGCCGCTATTTCATCTCCTCTGTTCGGGGGCGAAGTCACGACCGCTGAGGTCAATGTCCAATCACAAAGTCCAGGCCTTACTATTCCTGCCGATTACATGGGCCTGAGCTATGAGAAGACCGCTATTGCTGAGAGCCACTTCCGGCCCGATAACACCACCTTTATTAATCTCCACCGCAATCTGGGTGAAGGGGTCCTCCGTATCGGTGGCAATAAAGTAGAGCTTTGCGATTGGCAATTAGGCAAGGCCAGCGGAACCAACCCCGTAACGCCTGTAACACCCCAAGAAGTTGATCAGTTCTTTTCCTTCATCAAAGGAATTAACTGGAAGGTCATCTACGGCGTCAATTTAGCCAGTAATGACCCGGCGAACTCAGCGGAAGAGATCAGCTACGTCGCAAAACAAGGAAGTAATTCCATCGTGGCCTTTGAAATTGGCAACGAGCCTGACCACTATTACATGCCTCCTAAAAAGACCTTTCGCGAAAATGGTTACTCTTACCCACAATACAAACAGGAGTTGAGCGATGCTCTCCGCGTCATCAGTGCCAAAAACCCAGGTGCTCCTCTGGCCGGACCTGCCAACACGGCAAGCGGCAACGCCAAGTGGTTCGCACCGTGTGTCGAAGACTTCAAGAAGCAGCTCACCCTTGCGACCTCCCACTTCTACCCAACCACCAACAAGGAGCCCTACCCGACTATCGAGAAGCTCCTCGCCCCAGAGACTGAGGCAAAGAGCATAAAAATGGCAGAGACAAATATGGATGCCGCCCGCAAGGCTGGTCTCCCTTGGCGTCTCGCGGAATGCAACTCGACCTCACTCGGGGGCACTGCAGGCGTGAGCGACGTCTATGCCGCTTCCGTGTGGGGATCAGACTTCCTCTTCGATATCGCCGAACGTGGAGTTGCTGGCATTAACTTCCACACAATCCTAGGCCTCAAAGGTTATACCGCGATCGCCTTCGACAAAAAGAGCGGCAAGTATTCCGTCCGCCCACTCTACTACTCGCTCCTGCTCTTCAAGGATGCCGGGCACGGGAAAATCCTACCTACTGAAGCCAAGTCAAGTGCGAACGTGACCGCTCACAGTACTCTCGGTGAGGATAAGAAGATCCGTGTTGTGGTCATCAACAAGGACCTTACCCACGAGGCAACGACCACCATTAACACCAATACAGGACGGACTACGGGAACCATCGCTAGGCTCAGCGGTACTTCCCCTTCGGAAAAAGAGGCCATTTCTTACGCGGGTATGACGGTGGGAGCTGATGGTAGCGTGAATGCTCCCAAGACCGAACCGATCAAGGGTAGTGCAGGCAAGTTTACGGTCACCATTCCCGCTTGCAGCGCGGCGGTGCTCACTGTTGATCCTAGCTAAGCGACACCCTCCTCGAATTGAGGAGGGCTATTCGGGTGGTGTGTAGCTTTAGCTCCCAGACATCATACGAGTCTGGTCTTTGAGACATGTACCTGGTCTGTTCTTTGAGAAACCAGCACACGCCGGACCTCCAATAATTTTGTCCTTAGAACGCGTACCTCCATTCGAAGGAAAGCGACTTCTCGGCAAGTGTTCCTGACGAACTTGTAGGTCACAAAGAACGCAACGCTAGTGGTTAGGATAGGGATGAATAAAATAAGCGAAGTAATGATCATATTGATTAGCTCGCACCGCAAAAGTTGTGTGTCAACCGGTGCTTGGTGAAGGTGGCAATAAACTTGATGATTCGGTCGATCTATCCGCTTTTAATGCTGCTGTGCTTACGGATGATCCTATCTAAAGTCCCTCCCAGTCTCCTTGGGTGGGGTGTATAGGCTCTTATGGTCAGTTTTAATGGGACCTTACGATCGTTCTTCATATAGCAATCGGTTTTTTTGAGGATTTGGTTAAAAAATTGTCACAATGCCTCGGTTGAGATTCCGAGGTTGTGCTGTAAAATCTCCCACATGCGACTCACCACCCCCACGAACACAATTAGTATGTTCAATTCCTCAAGCATCGCAGGACGCACTTCATCCGATTGCCATGAACTCCACGATCTGGACGAAGAAACTTTCCGCAGAAAGGTCATAAAAATCATTGCTAGCCACCTCGATCCCCAGAACGCAATTGGCCAGCAAGAGGGAACCCAATCGGATTCCTAGGCTTGCCTAGCGGCACACTGCTTGGCAAATTAGTCGTCTTGGGGCAGTTAGCTCAGCGGTAGAGCGGCTCGCTTACACCGAGTTGGTCGGGGGTTCGATCCCCTCACTGCCCATTCTTTCTAGTCGCTGGTCCCGATAGTTTTACTCACCGCAATTAGAGTTGTTTGAGAGTCCTGTCGATGAAGGTCGTATTCAGGTTCTTCTCGAGATTTCCGATTGCGGCATTGAGTACGTTGAAGATGGCAGCTCGTTGAGAGGCGTTACTCAGATCAAGTACCGCGCTTGAGCTTAGCCCGTTCGAGGCAAGGGCCGCACTAAAGGCCGTCGTGGCTTGAGCTGCCGAGATATAGTTGTAGTTCCCCGAGGCATCGACGTAGGCCAGTGTCTGGAAGACATTATTGAAGACAGTTCCCAACGTATTCATTGGGAAGGCAACATGAGTTACTGGCGTCGTAATTGTGTTTAGGTTGCTGTATAGTGGCGTTGGATTAGCGTAGAGTTGATCCAAGTAGCTGCGGATCTGGTAAGGATACTGATGGTAGGTGTCGCCGTTCCAAGCATTGGTGTAGCTATTGAAGGAGGTCACGGTGGATGCTGTTGACCCCCCACTTGAGTTCACGTCAGCAACGAAGAGTTGTGCGTAGTAGCCGGCGTTGTAAGCGACGTTCAGGAGGATATCGAGTTGGCTACCGGGCAGACTCTCAAACGATCCCAAGGCAGAATCCAATGAGGGCTGCCAAGGAGGTATCCACCCGTAGTTCGTTGAGGACCATGGCGTATCCAAGGTCGATCCTCCGACATACTGGAGTGCCAGGTAGTCGTTCACGTGGAAGTAAGCGGTGAGGATCGGGCCGTAGTACTTATTGTTGAATGAGGCCGGTGTGGCCCTCGTATACTGGGTGGCTGCGTTGCTCATCGTGTAGCCGATGTTCTTCTGGATAGCCACGTAGTTGATGAGCGAGAAACCTTGGGGAGCATAGGTTCCTGCGACCATGTCGACCGCGTAGTTATTGATCTGGTAGGGGCCACCCTGTCCTGCCCCCATCACCGCCTGCTGATTAGGTAATGGGTCGATGAGGGTACTCGAGTTGGTGTAGTACTCCGTGGCGATGTTTTCCTGAAGGAGTTGTGCCATGATCGATCCGTAGAGGTAGTCTTGGTTGAACTGTACTCCCGGTGTCACTTCTTGGATGAGGTGTCCATACATGACCCCTGCAATGACATTCGCCATGA
>WBXH01000049.1 GCA_008933015.1 Verrucomicrobiota bacterium
CTTGTATCGTTGCGGAAGCTCGCCGCGTTCAGGGAGAGGAGGACCGTCGATTCATGCTCGTAGCTAAGAATATTGAGCACGCCTGTCTGGATCACAAAGTGGCGTCCCTCAACAGGGGGGAGCTCCAGCCAGCGCGCGATGAGCACGCGGAGTACATGGCTGTGGGCAAACAGGAGCACATCATCCTGAACGTTCTTGAACCTCTCGATCAGTCGATCACAACGATCCGCTACCTGATCGGGAGTTTCCCCTCCGGGAGTCGGACGGGTGAAAACCGTCCACGTCGGATCCTTCTGGCGGATCTCCTTGGTCGTGATCCCCTCATAGTCTCCGTAATTCCACTCGGCGAGGTCATTTGTGATCTCCGCTTTGTCAGTGAAACCGGCCAGCTCGCAGGTTCTCATGGCCCTCTTTCTGGGACTGCAGAGCACGAGCTTAAAGTCCCATCCCGAGAGCTCCGACTTCAACGAGGCGGCCTGTCGCTCGCCCTCGAGCGTGAGGGGAATATCGCTGTAGGAAGTGTGCCGACCATCCTTGCTCCATTCGGTTTCACCGTGGCGGACGAGGACAATCTGGGGGCCGGAAGCGCGCATAGAAACAAAAGTCAAAAGTGATTCACCAAAAATGAAAAGGTGGAAATGGGAGACATTAAGCGATGGCCAATTCTAACTCGGTCTGGCCTGGCCTGAGTTCAAAGAGAAGTGGCACGTTAGTCAGTTCAGGGAGGAGGCGTCGATTTCCTTCCGCGGCAAGATCGCTGGCATCTTCAGGATGATTGTTGAGAACGATCCCCCCGCAGGTGAGTCCGTGAGAGGCGATCGATTCGAGTGTGAGTAGGGTATGGTTCAGTGCGCCGAGGCGATTTCGCACGACGAGTAGGATAGGGAGACCCATCGCCTTCGCAAGATCCGCACTGAAATAGTCCTTTGTCAGCGGAACAATCCATCCCCCGATACCCTCCACCAAGAGCGAGCGGTGTGTTCGGTGAAGTCGGTCGAAGGTGGGAAGCACCTCCGAGGGATCGAAGGTCCGTCCCTCTAGTCGCGCTGCCTCGATCGGGGCGAGGGGAGCCTTGTACGAGACGGGTGTCACCTCGGGAAGGGAGAGTTGATTGTCAGCGGCTGCTTGGAGCAGAAGAGAATCTTCGGGCTCGCCACAGGAGACAGGCTTCATGGCCACTGTGTCGAACCCTGCCCTTCGCAGGCTTCTGGTCAGGAGTGATGTGACAAAACTCTTACCGACATTTGTATCGGTTCCGGTGATGAAGAAGTTCATGCAGGATGGTTAAAAAGTTGAAACGTTAAGAAGTGAAACGTTGAAGCAATGTGCGCAATGAAATCCGTGAAAGCCGTTTTTTAACCGTCTAACCTTTCATTTGTTCACATCCACTTGTGTCGCCTGCAGAAAGACTGTTTCCAGATCTTTTCGTGGATGGCGGGTCGAGACAAGTTTACCTCCCCTCAAGGCGATCAGGGCGGCTATTTCAGCCTCGAGATCGGGTGGGGCGTTCTCAATCACGTATTCCGTGAGGCTGGTCTCTCCCGTGAGCTCATCCAGCGAACCCTCCCTGACCAGGCGTCCCCGGGCAAGAATACCGATCCGGTCACACACTCCTTGCACCTGCTCCAGCAGGTGTGATGTGAGAAGGATCGTTTTTCCACGCGACTTCAACTGCAGGATTAACTCGCGAATGGCATGGGATCCCGCCGGATCGACCCCGGCCGTGGGTTCATCGAGAATGAGGAGGCGCGGGTCATGAACCAAGGCCTGGGCAAGTCCAATGCGCTGAAGCATTCCCTTGGAGTAGCCGCCGATACGCCGCGATCCCGCCTCTTGCAGACCGACGAGCTCAAGCAGTTCGGCAACCCTATTTCGAAGGGAGGAGCCTGAGAGTCCGCAAAGCTTTCCATAGAAGGAGATGGTCTCGGCACCGGTGAGGAACTTGTAGAAGTAGGGATTTTCGGGAAGAAATCCGACATCCGTGCGGCTTGCCACGGTGGAGCTGGGAAGGCCGAAAATCATAGAGGTGCCGGAGGTCGCTTCGACGAGTCCCAGCAGGATTTTCAGCGTGGTGCTTTTTCCCGAGCCGTTGGGACCAAGCAGTCCGTAGACCTGCCCCTCGGCGATCGTAAGCGTGAGCCCCGTCAAGGCAACGACTTGGCGACGGCTTAGATGGATGGGGAAGACCTTCTTCAGGTTGCGAATGTCTACCGCCGCTTTCGCTCTCACCGTGGATGTCATGGCTTCCAACTCAGGCAACGATGCGGAACCCTCTAAGCTCCGGTTCCCGAGGGGCGGGAAGGATGGTCTCACGATCGATATGCCCTGCGAGGTGGCTTTCGCGGATTGATTGGAGGAAGTCCTCCACTTCAGAATCCTCTCCGCTAGCGAAGAGCTCAACCCCGCCATCCGGGAGATTCTTCACCCATCCCCTGACTTCGTATCCCTTGGCTAGCGAAAGCACTGTGGCGCGAAAGCCCACTCCCTGCACCTTCCCCTCGAAGCAAGCACTGAGCGTTACCATATCCTTGCCTCGGTGGTTAGCGGACCTGTCCGTTCCCGCTGATGAGGTACTTGTAGCTGGTAAGCTCCTGAAGTCCCATGGGCCCGCGAGCATGAAGCTTGTCAGTGCTGATGCCAATCTCGCATCCAAAGCCGAACTCGGAGCCGTCCGTAAAGCGAGTTGAGGCATTCCAATAAACGGTTGCGCTGTCGACGCTCCTTTGGAAGCACCGTGCCGCCTCGGCATCCTCCGTGACGATCGCGTCGCTGTGATGCGATCCGTGGGACTCGATATGGGCAATCGCTTCATCGACTGAGCCAACGATCTTGAGTGCCAGAATAAGGGCAAGGAACTCCGTTCGATAATCCTCCTCCGAAGCTTCCTTGATGAGGGAGGAATGCGACGCCTTGATCGAGAAGGGGATGAGGTCCAAGGTCTCCCGGTCGCAGCGGACTTCCACCCCTTGCTCAAGCAGGGTGCGAAGTCCTCCGGAAAGGAACGTCGTCGCGATCTCCCTGTGCAGCAGGAGAGTCTCTGCTGCGTTGCAGACACCCGGGCGCTGGCACTTTGCATTCATGATGATGGCACGTGCTTTCTCAAGATCGGCACGGGCATCGACATAGATGCTGCAGATTCCGTCATAGTGCTTGATCACCGGCATTCTGGCATGGAGGGAGACCGTCTCGATCAGGCCTTTGCCTCCGCGGGGGATAATGCAGTCGAGATGCTTCTCCATGCTGCACAGCACTCGGACTGCTACACGGTCCGTTACCTGGACAAGCTGGATCGAGGCTTCGGGCAAGCCCGCCTTGGCAGTCCCCGCCTGCAGGGAGGCGGAGATCGCCCTGTTGGAGTGGATCGCCTCGCTTCCGCCCCTCAGGATCACGGCGTTGCCGGCTTTCAGGCAGAGTATTGCGGCGTCACTGGTCACATTAGGCCTGGATTCGTAAATGATCCCGATCACGCCGATTGGGACACTGACCTTTTGAAACGCGAGACCGTTCTCCTTGGTCCACTCCTTGAGAATGGCACCCACGGGATCGGGGAGCGAAGCGGCGACGCGGATCCCATCAGCCATGGCGGAGAGACGCTTTTCGTCGAGACGAAGACGATCGAGCATCGCCCCGGAGAGGCCCGCCTTTTGGGCATTCTCGAGATCGATGGCGTTGGCAGCCAGGATCTCGGAGGCGTCGGCAAGAAGTTGCTCGGCCATCGCAAGCAGGGCGGCATTCTTTGCTTTAGGAGAGGCTAAGGCAAGAATCCGAGCGGCGGATCGGGCACGTTCACCAATAAGGTGAAGTTCTGCTGTGAGGTCGTTGGCCATGAAGATTTATCTTTTATAATCAAGCGGAGGAAAAACAGCAATCGCCGGATCATCTCCCGGACAAGGGTATATAACTCCCCGCAGGCATGACTTCTTGACTCATCGCCTGCTACATAGACAGGGGGGCTTCTGCGAGTTATGAAGGAATCTTAGCTCTTCACACTGGCTCATGAAAACAGCATCAAAAGTACTCCGCTCTCTCGGAGAACGCTATATCCAGCGTACCTGCTCCGACTTTCCCCAATGGGGGAGCGGTATGGGGTTTGTAAAATACGAGTCCCGGCTTGGAGGTAGCGATGAGCGGACGAGATTGGCGCGTAACCGGTTCTTGGAACAACTTCTGGCTGAAACGGAGAGCCTTTCCGCCAGTTCCTTGGATGGAGATGACTGGCTTGATCGCCGCTGCCTGTTATCGCTACTGCGTACGGAGTTGCTCAATAGCCGTGATCTTGAGCGCTGGCGGACGAATGCCCAGGAGTGTTGCGACGGGGCCGTCGGGTCCGTGTTTGAACTGGTGAGCAAGCACTCAGACAACCTCAAAAAAGCTCGCCCCACCATCGAGTCTCGCCTCGCCTTGATTCCTAACTTCCTCAAGGAGGGGGCTTCAGCAGTCAGGAAGCCCGTACCACTTTGGACCAAGCTTGCGGTGCAGTCGTGCAAGGGGGCGAGGGAGTTCATTATCACGATCGGCGAGTCTCTGGCCGAACTCTCACCCGATCCTGCAAAGACCCGTAAGCTGGCCCTTTCGGCAGCGGACGCTTTCAGCAACTACGCGAAGGTTGTCGCGGCCAAAAAGCAGGGGACTCGGGGGGATTTTGCCATCGGGCGTGACCGCTTTGAGTACCTCGTCAGGGAACGTGCCGGCCTGGACTGGAGTGTCCCCGAGATCGAAGCCAAAGGATACAGACTCATTACGGCACTGCAGTCTGAAATGCGCCAAGAGGCCAAGAAACACGTTAAAAAACATGGCAAGAAAACGGCCAAGCAGATTCTTGATTCAGCTCGCGACACTTGGACGCCAGATGCACCGCTCCTCGAGCTCTACACCCGATCCTCGGAAGAGTGGCGTTCACGGGTTCTCAAGAGCGCCCTCTATCCGATGCCTCCGGGTGAGTCGCTCAAGGTCACGCCGGTTCCGGATTTCATGCGCGATCACTTCCCAACGGCCGCCTACAGCGCTCCCGGACCTTTTGAGAAACGTCAGCGCGGGATCTTCTGGGTGAATGACCTAGGTGCCACCAAGAAAGATCCGGCTGAGGCCCTCAAGGAGGCGCGTCAGCACTTTGGTCTTGAACTCACTAGTGCTCACGAGGGGTACCCAGGTCACCATCTTCAGTTTGCCATTCAGAACAGGCACGATAGTCACATCCGACGGCTTTGCGGGCACGCGATCTTCTACGAGGGATGGACGATGTGGTGTGAGAAGCTGGCCGTTGAAAAGCAGTGGGTGAAAAGTTCCCTGGCCCGCCTTCAGCAACTCCATGTCGCGTTGTGGCGTGCCTACCGTATTGTCATCGACTGTGGCCTCCAAACCGGCAAACTGACCCATGAGTCTGCGGCACAGATGCTCGTGAAGGGTGTCGGTTTCACCCCGGCACGGGCGAGAGCCGATGTGAACTGGTACACGGCCCAACCGACCGTGCCGATGAGTTATCTTCTGGGTAGGCTTGAACTCGAGAGGGTCAAGGAGGCGATGATGAGAACGGAAGGATGGTCCCTGAGGGAGTTTCACGAGTGGGCCCTCTCCCACGGTGCGATCCCCTGGAGCTGGATTATCGAGGCAAGGCTCCACAAGTTGAAATGATCTCCAATGATCCCATCGATCCGATGTTGGGAAACTATGAGCTGGTGACCCTCAGGGGAGGAGTCCGGAGTATCCGTTCCGTGATTCACGGGGAGACGATGCACGTGGGAACTGATCCCCGCACGGAGGCACTCGAACTTCATGTCGGCCAGCAGGAGATTGTGAAACGTGCTTTGGAGTATCGAGTCACGCAACCCGCATCCCCCTTTATCATCTGGGACATCGGACTGGGACCGGCTGCCAATGCCATCTCCGCGATGACGGCCCTCCGGGACGCCTCGCAAACTCGTCGGGAGAATGGGGACGTCGAGCCCGCCCCAAGCGTCGAGATCCACAGCTTTGAAATCTCCACAGAGGTCTTGGAGTTTGCGCTCAGCCATGCAGGAGCGTTGGGATACCTCTCGGGATGGGAATCAACGGTGGCCGACTTGCTTTTGCACGGAAGGGTGGAGGTCGATCCCTCGATCCTATGGACGCTACACCGCGGTGATTTCTCACGAGAGTCACACGAGGCTCCGTCACCGAATGCCATCTTTCATGATCCCTACTCTCCGACCCGTAATCCCGAGATGTGGAGCCTGGAGACCTTTGCCTCGGAGTGGAAGGTAGTCGAAGATCGTGAGGATAGAAAAAGTGGCCCCTGCATCCTCACCAATTATACACGTTCAACAGCAGTCAGAGTGACCATGCTCCTTGCAGGGTGGTTCGTCGGCAAAGGAGTACCGACCGGCGAAAAGACTGAGACGACGATTGCCGCAAACAGGATCGAACTCCTTGAGGCACCTCTTGGGGGTGAATGGCTTTCCCGGGTGAGATCCTCCACCAATGCCTCTCCCATACGCGGCAGGAATTATGAAAGGGGCCCGATCGCGCCAGAGGACTATGCGAAGCTCTGCAAACTGCCGCAGTTCGCCTAACCCGCATTAGTAAATTTAGTAAGCTTGCTTGCCCTTTTTCTTGAGGACACGTGCCTCCACGAAGGACTGGATGCACCGGGCCACGAAGAGTCCGCAGAGGAGTGCAGTGGCCATCTTGGCGATGGCGGCACTTCCGTTCTCGGCGGCGGGATACTTCAGGACAATCAGCAGTTTGGAAAAGGCAGAAACCGTCGCAGCAAATCCTAATAGTCCAATGAGGACGGCGACATGCATCACGTGCATGTGAATCTTGGGATTGCGGGCAAAGATGGCGCACAGGATCAGTGAGACGCCAAGTGCGCAGGGAATCAGGGCCGTGTAATGGATCCCCCCGGTTCCGAAGAAACCAACGAGGCCAACGACATTGAGCAGGAGACCGATAACGAGTGTGACTGGAATCATGAAATCGATTCTAACAGGAGCATCTCCGGAGGCAATCTCGCCCTAATACTCTCATTACAAAAATCCGGAATTCCCTTCATGAGATCGGGCGTTTCAGTTTGAATGAAGCGCCCCAACTGCCGATCGCAATGCTCCACATCGTCCTGATTGAACCGGAAATCCCCCAGAACACGGGTAATATAGCTCGCCTCTGCGTGGCTACGGGCTCGCGTCTTCATTTGGTGGGACCCCTGGGTTTCTCAATCGATGAGAAGGCGGTGAAACGCGCCGGGATGGACTACTGGGAGCGCCTCGATCTGAAGACCTGGGGATCATTCAACGAAATCGAATGCGCATATCCCGCCGCGAGGTTCTTTTTTTTGAGCAGCAAGGTACAACGCGCGTATTGGAAGGAGAGCTTCCAAGATGAGGATTTTCTGGTCTTTGGGTGTGAGACGAAGGGACTGCCCTCA
The DNA here is from genome assembly GCA_008933015.1 of Verrucomicrobiota bacterium. Taxonomy (GTDB): domain Bacteria; phylum Verrucomicrobiota; class Verrucomicrobiia; order Chthoniobacterales; family UBA6821; genus UBA6821. Next base: position 7,403 of record WBXH01000049.1, read on the forward strand.
AGCCTGCTTGCGACCCACCTCAACGCCTCCCTGACCATCCCGATGACGGAGGGGACCCGAAGCATCAATCTGGCAACGTCGGCTGGAATCGTTCTTTATGAGGCCCTTAGACAACTCGATCTCGCGGGGAAGCCCCTCATCTGATCTAGTAACAACCGATGTCCGGCACCCCAATCATTCATGTGCATGAGCTGAGTAAGTCCTTCCGGACTTACAAGAAGGAGGCGGGGCTTGCGGGCGCGTTCAAGGGACTCTTTCACCGCAAACACACCGAGACCAAGGCGGTGGATCGCGCAAGCTTCTCAGTGGAGGAGGGGGATTTCGTCGGATTCCTAGGGCCGAACGGGGCGGGGAAGACTACCGTTCTCAAGATGCTCTCGGGACTCCTTCAACCGACCTCGGGGAGCGCCTCGGTTCTCGGATTCAATCCCTCGAAGCGCCCCTCCGAACTCAAGCGTCAGTTTGCTCTACTGATGGGTCAGAAGAACGCACTCTGGTGGGACCTTCCAGCCCGTGAATCACTCGAACTCAACCGCGCGATTTACGGAATCGAGAAGAAGGAGTTCGAGCGTACCGTGGATGAGTTGATCGATCTGCTCGATGTGCGGGACAAGATGGGGGTGATGGTTAGGGAGCTAAGCCTGGGCGAACGAATGAAGATGGAACTGATCGCAGCCCTGCTTCACCGACCCAAGGTGCTCTTTTTGGATGAGCCGACGATCGGACTCGATGTACTGAGTCAGAAAAAAGTCCGTGAGTTTCTCCGCGAGTACAACGCCCGGTACAAGGTTGTGACGCTTCTGACCAGCCACTACATGCAGGATATCGAGGAACTCTGCAAGCGGGTGATCCTGATCGACCATGGCAAGATCTTCTTTGATGGATCGCTGGAGGATGTGGTCAACCAGTTCACCACGACCAAGATCATCGAGGCTGACTTCAGTATGCCTCTACCCGATAGCTTCATCCCTCCCGGTACTGTGCTCGAGCTCAATCCACTCCAGATCAAGATCGAGGTGCTGCGCGTGGAGGTGCCCCAAGCCTGCACCGCGCTCTTGGCCGGTGGCATGGTAGTCGATCTCTCGGTAAGCGAGGTGCCGATCGAAGAGGTGATCCGTCGTGTCTTCGGACGCCAGCAGGAAGAGAATAAAATCCAGATACAATCATGACGACCCTGCTCCGCAC
>WBXH01000050.1 GCA_008933015.1 Verrucomicrobiota bacterium
CTCCCATCATCCCTCTTAGTCGGGTTCATCCCCGGCATCCCTATCCATGAATCTCCGTCTCATTCGGGTCTGCGAACTCCTCAAGAGGGAGCTTGGAGTCATCATTGGTCGCGAGATGAAATTCGAGGCTCCCTTGGTTTCTGTCCGTTCTGTGGACATCACCCCCGATCTCAAAAACGCCCACGTTTTCATCAGTGCCATCGGCACCAAGTGGCAGAAGGAGCAGGCACTGGAGGTGCTGAACGCACATCGCCAGCACCTACAGCACGAGTTATCGCGGCGTGTCGTTCTGAAATATACTCCCCTTCTCCACTTTCAGATCGATGAATCGATCGAACGCGGTACCAGGGTTCTTAGTCTGCTCGATGAGATTGAACCAACCCTATCAGACGATGGAGATGAGGAAGGGAAACCCGGAAGCCACGATTCATGAGGAGTGCGGCATTTTCAGAGATCCGTGAGGCCCTTAGAGGCCGGCGCAGGATCCTGGTGGCAAGTCATCTCCGACCCGACGCCGACGCACTTGGATCGACGATAGCCACGGCCCTCTGGTTGAGGCAGGAAGGTCATGAGGTGACCGCATGGAATCACGACGGGATGCCCGGTAAATTCTCGTTTCTGCCCTCTTCTGAAATCGTCACAGTCCCATCTACCTTACCGGATTCCTTCGATGCCGTTGTCGCGCTCGACACATCTGTGAAGAACAGACTGGGGAGTGTTCTTGATGCAGTCTCGCACTCTCCGCTCTGGATTTGCATTGATCACCATAAGAGCAACACAGGTTACGCTGATCTGAACCTTATCGATTGGACCCGTCCCGCAACGGGGCAGATCCTTGCCGAGGCCTTCCTTCAGGATGGAATCACCATCACGCCTGAAATGGCCACCAATCTCTTTGCTGCCATCGAGACGGACACTGGATCGTTCCGCTACGAGGGGACGAGTGCCAGGACCTTTGAGGTAGCCGCTGAACTCACCGCTCGCGGCGTCAATGTTGCTGCCGTCTCTAGGTCACTTTACGAACATCAACCTCGGCGCCGTCTGGACTTACTCCGCCATACACTTGTCACTGCACGGTTCACCTGTGACGACAGTGTCGCAAGCTTCTCCCTTCCCCTTGCCGTCTCAAAATCACTTGGAGTCTTGCCCGAGGATACCGAGGGACTCATCGATCACCTCCGCTGTATCGAGGGAGTGAAGGCCGCGGCTTTTTTTGAGGAACTTGCCGATGGGGGTATTCGCTTGAGCCTCCGTTCCAAGGACAGCAGTTTTGATTCCTGCAAAATTTGTACTGCTTTCGGTGGAGGTGGCCATCCGATGGCCTCCGGAGCCCGTATCAAAGGAACTCTTGCCGATGTGGAGGAGTCTGTCCTGAACGCGATCTCCGAATCGATTGAGAAGGACTAAGTCACCGACAAACAATCTCTTTACCATGCGATCAGACAACTTAATCGATGGGGTTCTCCCCATAGACAAAGCCTCCGGAATGACCTCACACGATGTTGTGGCGATAGCCCGCCGCGTGTTGGGGACCAAAAAAATCGGCCACTGCGGGACTCTCGATCCACTGGCCACAGGATTGCTCCTGCTCACGTTGGGTCGTGGAACGAAGATTCAGGATCTCCTCATGAGCGAGGATAAGGAATACGTGGGTACCCTGAAGTTGGGTGAGACAACGGACTCTCAGGATGCCGATGGTGTTGTCACCGAGACCCGTGACGTACCCCAACTTGTCCCCGAACAAATCGAGGCGGCCTTTGCCAAATACGATGGTGACTTTTATCAACTTCCGCCGATGGTTTCCGCCATCAAGAAGGATGGCGTGGCCCTCTACAAGCTGGCCCGTCAGGGTAAAACGGTTGAAAGAGAGCCTCGCTTTGTCCATATCTATGCTCACCAGATTCTAGAGATAAGACCTCCTCAAATAGATTTCAGGGTTGTCTGTAGCAAGGGATTCTATGTTCGCACTTATGCTCATGACATTGGGAATGATCTTGGCTGCGGCGCTCATCTCACGGCTCTTCGCCGCACGAAGTCGGGTCGCTTTGATGTGGATCATGCATTCCCTGCAGATCAACTTAAGACCGCCACACGTGAGCAGATACTGGAAAAACTCTTAACCCTCCCGCAGGTTTCGCGCCTCCGCGGAGCATAGGGAGATTTTTAAATTAGGAAATCAGGAAGACATGAAGATTCTTGATTCCATCGAGGAGCTTTCAGGCCTGAAGGGGCCTATTGTTCTCGCAGCGGGTACCCTCGACGGTCTCCATCTTGGCCATCAGGCCTTGATTCGTCGCGCGATGGATGAGGCTTCCTCTTTAGGAGGTACCGCGGTGGTGATGACCTTTGATCGCCATCCGGCTTCACTACTCCGCCCGGAAAATGCCCCTAGCCTTCTGACCCGAAACGAAACCAAGATTTCGCTGCTGCGGGAGATGGGGGTTCAGGCGCTACTCCTTCTCCCCTTCACTCGGGAACTCGCCTCTGTGCCAGCCCGAGATTTTGTCGGCTCGCTTGTCATGGCCGCCGTACCGCTTCACTCCATCTGCGTGGGAAATCAATGGTCGTTCGGCAAGGGAGGTGAGGGCGATCTCGGGCTTCTTGAAATCCTCGGCAAGGAATCCGGTTTTTCTGTCATTCAGATTCCTCCGATCGAGGAGAGTGGTACTCCCATCAGCAGTACACGGATCCGGACGTCGATCGGGGAGGGTGATTTTGAGGATGCAAAGGCCTGTCTGGGGAGGCCTTATCTCCTCACGGGAACTGTTGTCACAGGGCAGCGTCTTGGAAAGACGATTGGATTTCCGACCGCCAATCTCGATGTTGCCGGAATGCAACTGCCTCCGGATGGCGTCTACGCGGTCAGGGTCTCTCTCGATGGATCGGTGCTTTCCGGTGTATGTAATATCGGGGTGCGTCCCACGGTTGATTCCAGTGCCTCCCACCGCACTGTTGAGGCTCATCTCTTCGATTTCTCGAAAGATCTTGTCGGCAAGGTCTTGGGACTAGTTTTTGTCCGTTTTTTACGGGGAGAGCGGAAGTTCTCGGGTCTTGAGGAACTTAAGGCCCAGATTACCTGCGACTGCATTGCTGCCCGGGAGATTCTTTAACCGGCGATCTTTTTTAAGGCTTCCCTCATCGTCTCAAGAGGTGCGGGTTCACCGAACCAGATTTCGAAAGCCTTGGCTCCCTGATGCAGGAGCATGGAGAGACCGGAGGCGCTTTTCGAGCCGGCATCCCGCGCTTGGGTAATCAATGCCGTGGTGCCCCCGTTGTAGACGGTGTCATAGACCAGATGATTCTTGCCCAAGTGCAAGTCCGAAAGAGGTGAGGGATCTCCCTCTTTCATTCCGAGTGGTGTGGCATTCACAATCAGGTCTGATGCTTCCAGTGCCTTTGTGAGGATTTCCTGATCGAAAGTGATCGCATCGACGCCAACTCCAAGCCTTTTTCCGATCTCTTCAGCAAGCGCTGTTCCCTTTTCAAGGGTACGATTAGCGATCGTGATGGAGGGACACTTCTCAAGAGCGCATTGGACTGTGATCGCCCGTCCTGCACCTCCGGCCCCTCCCAGAATAAGAACTCTCAGTGAGGAGAGAGGCATCCCGAACTCTTCCTTGATCGCGGCCGCGAATCCCGGTCCATCCGTATTAAAGCCTTCAAGCTTCCCGTCACGGATGGCAACCGTGTTGATTGCCCCCATGAGGTTTGCCTCCTTGCTGACTGAATTCATCAGTGGAAGTGCCGCCAGCTTGTGAGGCATGGTCAGGTTGCAACCCAAAAAGTCGGCTTTTGGGAGTGCTGCAAGGGACTCCGAAAAATCCTCAGCCGTGACATGGACTCGGACATACTTTGAATCAATGCCGCGCTCTCCAAGAGCGGCGTTCTGGATGAATGGAGAGGCTGATTTTGCGACCGGATCCCCGAAGATTGCAAGACGAGCAGGAGGATTGAGCCTACGGAAGATTTCTCCCCCTCCGGCAAGGTCTTTGGGTGTGTAGACCTTCGGTACCTTCGGGTGGGTACTCATGCTCCCGCTGCTTTGGCGATCCCCTTTCCAAAGCGTGTAAGCACACGCTCTTTGCCGAGGATTTCGATCATTTCATAGAGGCCTGGTCCGATTCCCCTTCCGCTGACAGCGACCCGTGCCGGGTGGACGAGTTCGCCGGTTTTGATCCCAAGTTTAACGGCTGTCTCCTTGAGTGATACCTCCAGAGAGGCTGCATCCCAAGATGTGAGGGAAGCGTAGGAATCCGAGAGTTTCCTGAGGCGTTCCGCAGCAGTCTCTCCTGTGAGCGACTTGGCTACGGCCGCATCATCGTAGGTCAGTTCCTCGGTGAAGAAGCAGACCACCCACTCGGGGAGGTCTTTCAGGAGTTTTACCTTGGGCTTCACGATCGTGAGGACGCGCTCAAGCGATTCCCAAGTTGGCCATGAGATCCCCGCCTTCTCGAGGAAGGGCATCGCCAACTCGGCGTAGCGAGCCAGATCCATCTGGAGGAGATATTGCCCGTTGATCCAGAAACATTTGTCCAGGTCGAAGGCGGCATTGCGTCGGTTGACTTGATCGAGGTTGAAGAGGGCAATGACCTCCTCCGTGCTGATGATCTCGCGGTTCTCCTTGGGGGACCATCCGAGTAGGCTCAGGTAATTGCGGACTGCCTCGGGGGCGTATCCAGCCTCGGGATAGGTGCCCAAGGCGGCTCCCTCGTCACGCTTGCTCATCTTGCTCCCGTCACGGTTCAGGATCAGTGGCATGTGGGCGAAGCGCGGTGGCACAGCTCCCAGGGCCTTGTATAGTTCGACATGCTTCGGGGTATTGGAAAGGTGGTCCTCACCCCGGATCACATGGGTGATCTTCATCTCTATGTCATCGACAACGCTGACAAAGTGGAAAATCCACGATCCGTCCGGACGGCGGAGCGTCAGATCCGGATGGGTTCCGGGATTAGTCAGGTCGAACTCGATCCTGCCGCAGATCTCGTCCTCGACGACGACCTTCTCACGGGGTGAACGGAAACGGATGGCCCCATTGTCCTCGTAGAGATGGCCAGCCTTCTCGAGTCGGGAAAGATAATCCTCGTAGATTGCGCCTCGTTCGCTCTGGTAGTAGGGACCGTGGTTCCCCCCCTTCTGAGGACCCTCGTCCCAGTCGAGTCCGAGCCAGTGAAGTCCGTCAAGGATGACTTCCTTGGCCTGCTCCGTATTGCGGGTGTGGTCGGTGTCCTCGATCCTCAGAACGAAGGTGCCGGCGTTTTTACGGGCATAGATCCAGTTGAAAAGGGCGGTGCGTGCTCCTCCGACATGGAGGAGACCGGTTGGCGAAGGGGCGAAGCGGGTGCGTACAGACATCCCTTCATGAGAATTCATTTACGGAGCCAACTCAAGCGCGTAGGTTGTCGTTTCCATCCAAAAATCATAAACACCATGACACTCGCCGAAAAAATCGACCAAGATCTCAAGGAAGCCATGAAAGCCCGCGAGGCCGATCGCCTAAGTACGCTCCGGATGGTCAAGTCGGCCTTCAAATATGCTGCCATCGAGAAGGGGGGCGCCGATGCCGTCGTGGACGACGAGATTGCCACGACTGTTCTCCGCAAGCAAATCAAGCAGCGAGAAGATGCGGCTGAGGGTTTTGAAAAAGGAGGTCGTCCTGACTCCGCGTTGAAGGAGCGTGCAGAAATTACACTTTTGTCCACCTACCTACCTGCTTCACTTTCACCCGAGGAGCTTTCCGCTCTGGTTAAGGAAGCTATCGCAGAGGTCGCAGCATCTTTGGGAACACCTGATTCGCTCGGGAAGGCCCAAATGGGAGCCGTCATGAAAGCAGTGCAGGCCAAGGCTGCCGGACGTGCAGACGGCAAGAGTCTGAGCGCCGAGGTTCAGAAGCTTCTCTCCTAACTACCCCGATAGATCGCAAGATTTCGCTCATGAAATCCCCGGTCACTCATGCCGCCGCCGTGATCGTCGGAGGTGGTTCGGGGAACCGTTACGGTGGGGACAAGCTGACTGCATTGATCGCGGGGAAGCCCGTTATTGCCTGGACGATGCAAGCCTTTCAGGCGGTCCCGAGTATCGAAAGTATTGTGCTGGTCGTTCCGCAGGGACGTGAAGAGGAGTTCCATTCCATCTCGAGATCGGCCGGGATTTCCAAGCTCATAGCGATCGTGACTGGTGGATCGACTCGTCATGAATCCGTGAGCAAGGGGTTACTGGCACTTCCAACTGCTATCGAATTGGTGGCCATTCACGATGCGGCTCGTCCCCTTGTCAGTCCTGAGCTTATTGGCCGATGCCTCCAGGTCGCTTCACAATCCGGTGCCTCGGCTGCTGCTTCTCCAGTCTCCGATACCCTTCATCAGGTTGATCAGGAGGGATGTGCTGTCAGGACCATCGACCGCTCCGGTCTCTGGGCCATGCAGACGCCCCAGGTCTTCCCTGCCACCGGTCTTAAAAACCTTCTTGAAACCCAGTTGCCTGGAACGCCGACCGACGAGGTCTCCGTGGCTCTCTCAGCAGGATGGAGGATTCCCTTTGTGGAGAATCATGAGCCGAATCTCAAAATCACCTGGCCCTCGGACATCAAGGTTGCCGAGGCTCTCCTGCAAGCCCGTTCCGCATAAATGACCGCCCGCCTCTCCACGCTGGCCAACGGATTACGTGTGGCCAGTTACGCAATGCCCTCCTCCCAGACCGCTGCAGTCGGAATCTGGTGCGCGGTAGGAGCACGTCATGAACCGGCCCGCATCGGTGGCATCTCCCACTTTCTCGAACACCTTCTCTTCAAGGGAACCAAAAAACGCACGGCAAGGCGCATCAGCGAGGAGGTCGAGGGGGTGGGGGGGGACTTGAATGCCTACACCGCCGAGGAACGCACCTGTTATTACGCCACCGCGGCCTCGGAACACTTCTCCCGCGTCACCGGAGTTCTAGCCGACATGTATTTTCATTCCCTGCTGGATGCTGACGAGGTGGAGCGGGAGCGCGGAGTGATCGTGGAGGAGATCGAGATGATTCGTGATGAACCGGCCCAGCATGTCCAGGAACTCCTGACCGCTGAGACCTGGCGTGGTGATGCACTCGGACGCCCGATCACGGGAACCAAGAAGAGTCTTGCCGCCATCACTCGTCGGGATCTTAAGACCTATTTGAAAGATCACTATCACGCCAGTCAGACGATTCTGACAGCCGCTGGGGATGTGGATCATGATGAGATCGTCACTTTGGCCGAGAAACTCCTCGGGAAGCTTCCCAAAGCAAAAGTCTCGTTACGTAAGAAAACAAAAGACTCCTCCAGCGCAGCACCTCCGCGTCAACACGCGCCCAGAATCATCCTCGAATCGCGTGATACCCAGCAGACGCAGATAGCCCTCTCCTACCGTGGTGTTGGATCCCACGATCCACGAAGGTACGCGGTGAATCTGCTTCACGTGATCCTCGGTGGCAACATGAGTTCTCGTCTTTTTCAGGAACTCCGTGAGCACCGAGGCCTCTGCTACTCCGTGAGCACATCTCTCTCCACCCATTCCAATTGCGGAGCCTTTGAGGTTGCCCTCGGGCTTGATGGTGAGAATGTGCTGAAGGCGCTGAAACTGATCTTTAGGGAGTGCCGCAATATCGCCGAGAGGGGGCCCTCCAAAGCCGAGCTTCGGCGTGCGTGCGATTATTCGATCGGAACAAGCCGAATGGCACTCGAGCGGGCCGCCACTCAGAATTATCGCATCGGTTCGTCACTTCTGACCTACGGTAAAATCCTATCCCCTGAAGTCTATTATGAACGGGTGGGGAAGGTCACCGTTTCCGAAGTGCAGAAAGTGGCCTCACAGATCTTCCAGAACCGCACTCTCTGCCTCGCCATGGTTGGTCAAGGCCCTGCAGAGAAAGAGTTGATGGGGTTGATTCGCTCCGAAAAGTAGTTCACAGGGGCTTTTTTTATAAGCAAGTGATCCATAGAGTAGAAAACTTCTATGGGCAATACCCCGCGACTACGCCGTTAGGCGTTCGCAGGCGGTGACTGTATTGCTCATGAGCATGGCAATCGTCATCGGCCCCACGCCGCCGGGAACCGGTGTGATCGCCTTGCACTTGAGAGCCACGGCCTCAAAGTCAACGTCGCCAACAAGGCGGTAGCCGCTCTTGGTGGAGGGATCATCGACCCGATTGATCCCGACGTCGATCACAACGGCTCCATCCTTGATATGTTCGGCACCGAGAGCCTTGGGTCTGCCGATTGCGGCAATGACGATATCGGCGCGGCGGGTGATGGCCGCAAGATCCTTCGAACGGGAGTGGGCGATGGTGACAGTTGCGTCTCCCCCTTTACCCTTGGCCATCAGGAGGAGGGCCATCGGCTTTCCGACAATCAGGCTGCGCCCGACCACGACTACCTCGGCACCCGAGGTCTCGATACCTGCTGCGATGAGGAGCCTCTGGCAGCCGAGCGGGGTGCAGGGAACAAAGGCGGTCGGATCCTCCATGGCAAGTTTCGCCACGTTGATCGGATGGAATCCATCCACATCCTTGCGTGGATCGATCGCAAGGGTTACGGCGTGTTCGTCGATATGCTTCGGAGGAGGGGAC